>JALYUN010000319.1 GCA_030853725.1 Pseudomonadota bacterium
CGTCAGCGATGCCAAGGCGGCGCTGCAGTTGTTCGTCGATGTGGCGCGCGAGCGGCAGCAGGCCAAGCGGCTGAAGGACTTCTCGACCTGGGCCGCGCGCTGTGCCGAACGCAAGAAGCTGATGCACCGCAAGAGCCATTACACCGAGACCCCGATCAAGCCGATGCGCGTCTACGAGGAGATGAACAAGGTCTTCCCGCGCGACACCGTCTATGTCACCACCATCGGTCTGAGCCAGATCGCCGGTGCCCAGTTCCTGAACGTCTTCGGCCCGCGGCAGTGGATCAACTGCGGCCAGGCCGGCCCGTTGGGCTGGACGATCCCGGCGGCGCTGGGCGTGGTGGCGGCCGATTCGACCCGCACGGTGGTCGGCTTGTCGGGCGACTACGACTTCCAGTTCCTGATGGAAGAACTGGCGGTGGGCGCGCAGTTCAGGCTGCCTTATGTGCAAGTGCTCGTGAACAACAGCTATCTGGGTTTGATCCGCCAGAGCCAGCGCGGCTTCGAGATGGACTTCTGCGTGCAGCTGGCCTTCGAGAACCAGAACGTCGACGACCCGGCGCTGAAGAGCTACGGCGTCGACCACCAGGCCGTGGTGCAGGGCCTGGGCTGCAAGAGCCTGCGCGTGACCGACCCCGAAAAGATCGGCGACGCGATGCAGCAGGCACTGAAGATGGCGCGCGAATTCAGCGTGCCGGTGGTGGTGGAGGTGATCCTGGAGAAAGTCACCAACATCGCGATGGGCACCGAGATCGACAAGATCGGCGAATTCGAGGACATCGACTGCCGCCACCCGGAAGGCCGCCAGGGGCTGGAGATGGCCGGACTGCTGGAGTAACGTGCATGACCGCCAACATCTCCAGAGACCCGCAGATGCCCCGCTTTGCAGCCAACCTGTCGATGCTGTTCACGGAAGTACCGATGCTGGACCGCTTCGAACGCGCGGCCCGCGCCGGGTTTTCTTCGGTCGAGATCCAGTTTCCCTATGAAGCCACGGCTGAGCAGGTCAAGGAACGCCTGACGGCCAACCGGCTGAAGATGGTGCTGCACAACCTGCCGGCCGGCGACTGGGCCGCCGGCGACCGCGGCATGGCCAACGACCCGAATCGGGTCGATGAATTTCGTGCCGGCGTGCAACGCGCCATCGAATACGCCACCGTGCTGCAGGTGCGGCAACTGAACTGCCTGTGTGGGCTGACACCGGCGGGGGTCGACGCGAAAACGGTGCGCAGCACAGCAGTCGACAACCTGCGCCATGCGGCGGCTGAACTGAAGCGGGCCGGCTTGAAGCTCTTGATCGAGCCGGTCAACACCTTCGACGTTCCGGGCTTCTGGCTCAACCGCACCGACCTGGCGCTGTCGGTGCTGGACGAAGTGGGTGCCGACAACGCCTACGTGTTGTTCGACATCTACCATGCCCAGCGCAGCGCAGGCGAGCTGGCCGCCACGTTGGAAAAGCACGTGAAGCGCATCGGGCACATCCAGGTTGCCGACAACCCCGGGCGCCACGAACCGGGCAGTGGCGAGATCAACTACGAGTTTTTGTTCGCGCACCTGGACCGCATCGGCTACAGCGGCTTCGTCGGCTGCGAATACAAACCTTCTGGCGCAACCGAAGCCGGTCTCGGGTGGCTGGAACAGGCGCGGCGGCAGCTCAGTGCCACGTCCTGACGCGCCGCCCGACGGGCGCGACAAGGCAACCGCAACGAAATTCAACGCACAAGGACAGACATGAAACTCGGATTCATCGGGCTCGGCATCATGGGCGCGCCGATGGCCGCGCACCTGCGCAAGGCCGGCCACGAACTGCATGTGGCGACCCGCAGCGAAGTGCCGGCCGACCTGCTCGACGCCGGCTGCAAGGGCTGCCCCGATGCACGCGCGGTGGCTGCGGCGGCCGAGGTGATCTTCATCATGGTGCCCGACACACCCGATGTCGAAGCGGTGCTGTTCGGCGACCACGGGGTTGCATCCGGTTTGTCCAAAAGCGATCCGAAGGGCGGCAACCGCAAGATCGTGGTCGACATGAGCAGCATTTCGCCGATGGCCACGAAGGACTTCGCCAAGAAGATCAACGACCTGGGCTGTGACTACCTCGACGCACCGGTGTCGGGCGGCGAAGTCGGAGCCAAGGCGGGCAGTCTGACGATCATGGCCGGTGGTCCTGAAGACGCCTTTGCCCGGGTCAAGCCGCTGTTCGAACTGATGGGCAAAAACATCACCCATGTGGGCGCCAATGGCGACGGCCAGACCACCAAGGTGGCCAACCAGATCATCGTGGCGCTGAACATCGCCGCGGTGGCCGAAGCGCTGGTCTTCGCGAGCAAGGCCGGTGCCGATCCGGCCAAGGTGCGGCAGGCGCTGATGGGCGGCTTCGCGTCCAGCCGCATTCTGGAAGTCCACGGCCAGCGCATGATCGATCGGACATTCAACCCGGGCTTTCGCATCAAGCTGCACCAGAAGGACCTGAACCTGGCACTGCAGGGCGCCAAGGCCCTGGGCGTGGCGCTGCCGCAGACCGCCGGCGCCGCGCAGTTGATGCAGACCTGCGCCGCGCAGGGCTGGGACGGACTCGACCATTCGGCGCTGGTGAAAGCGCTGGAGTTGATGGCCAAGCACCCCGTGGCCGAGGGTTGATTTCGGTCAACGCCGAGGTCGCGTGTCTTTCAGGCCGAGCCCGAGTTCCTGTTTGACGATGAACAACGGTCGGCCCTTGACCTCTTCGAAGATGCGGGCCACATATTCACCCACCACCCCGAGCGAGATCATCTGCAGCCCGGAGAACAACATCAGCGTGACGACGATGGTGGTCCAGCCGCTGACCTGGTGGCCATAGACCAGGTACAGCGCGATCAGGTAGGCGCCGTAGCCCAGGGCCGGCAACGCCAGCAGCAGGCCCGCGGTGCTGACCGCGCGCAGCGGCCAGGTCGTGAAGCCGGTGAGCCCGTCGAGTGAGAGCCGCATCAGTTGCAGCGGTCCGAAACGGCTGATGCCATGGGCCCGCGGATCGGGCTCGTAAGGCACCGCCACAGTCTTGAAGCCAACCCAGGCATACAGGCCCTTCATGAATCGGTTGCGTTCGGGCAGTGCGCACAGCGCGTCGACCACGCTGCGGTCCATCAGCCTGAAGTCGCCCGCGCCGGGCGGCACTTCGAAGCGGTCTGCCGCATTGACCATGGCGTAGAACAGCCGCGTGCCGACGCGCTTGAACCAAGGTTCCGACTCCCGCGACTGTCGAAGCGCATAGACCACATCGGCGCCTTGCTGCCAGTGCGCCAGAAAGCAGGGAATCAGCGCCGGCGGATGTTGCAGGTCGGCGTCCAGCGACACCACGACATCGCCCACCGCAGCCTGAAGACCCGCGCTGAGGGCTGCTTCCTTGCCGAAATTGCGCGACAGCTGCAACACCCGCACACCCGGCTGCTGCGCCCATTCGGCCATCCGCAGCGGGCTGGCGTCGGTGCTGCCGTCGTCGACCAGCACGATCTCCCAGGCACGGGTGCAACCATCCAGGGTCTGCATCAGCAGGGGCAGCAACCGGGCCAGGTTTTCGGCTTCGTTGCGGCAGGGCACCACGCAACTGATGGTCGGGGCTTCCGAGCGCGACATCGATGGCACGCGCGCCAGCAAGGTTTGCGGCACGGCGCAGCCAGCCGTCGGAGGGTCTTGCGGTGCACGAGCGTCTGCGCCGGCGGGACCCAGCGGCAGCGTCGACCCTGAAACGGGTGCTGCCGACTCCGTCAGCTCGACTGGGCTTTTCATAAGGAAATTTCTGACCCTTCGACTTAAGCGCGACTTAGCCCGTCGCAGCACACCGGACAACTGTCCGCTGCATCCAACGGTCGGCAGCTGTGCAACAGAAAAGCGGTCGCAAATCACGACTGCGGCGACGATGGGCGACCGCTTTGCAAATCTTTGCAGTCAGCATCCGCGCCGAACGGTAACTGCGATCGGCCGTCTCCGTCGCCGTCTCCGTCTCCGTCTCTGTCTCCCGCTTCCTCTTCCTTTGCCTCGTCATCATTTTGGTGCTTATCTCTCCTGCGTTTCGAACCCCTGCCAAAACCGGTGTCCCTGCGTGACCGCGTTCCCGCTCCTCACCACCGCTGCAGCACCGCGGCCGGTACCGGACCGGACGGTCCCGAGGTCGGAACGGACATCGATGCTGGGCCTGTCTGTTCTGCTCACGGTCTTCGCTGCCGTCTGGCTGTTGCAGCTGGACTGGACCAGCCTGTCTCCGCCCACCGACAACATCGAGCAGCTGACCTGGGTTCACGCGCTGGAATGGGGCTATTACAAGCACCCGCCCCTGCCCACCTGGCTGTTCTGGCTGTTTGAACAGGTGCTGGGCGCGACAGCACGCACCACGTATGTCGCCGGCGCAGCCTGCACGCTCGCGAGCATGGCGCTGATGTGGAGCCTGCTGCGTCGCCTGCGCGGCGCCCATGCGGCCACGGTGGCGCTGCTGGCTGCCTTGTGCATCACCTACTACAACGCCCGGCTGTACTACTACAACCACGAAACGGTGCTGATGGTGCTGGTTGCGGCCAGCGCCTGGGCCTGCTGGCGGGCCCATGTCAGCGGTTCGATGCGGTGGTGGGCAGCGCTCGGCTTGGCGTTGGGGCTGGGTGCGCTGGCCAAGTACCAGATCGCCGTCTCCGTCGCCTGCGTGCTGGTGTTCTGGCTCCAGCAGCGGGCCTGGCGGGTGCGTGCACATCGCCACGGGCTGCTGCTGGCAGCAGCGGTCGCCTTGCTGGTGCTCGCACCGCACCTGGACTGGCTGCGCAGCCACGACTTCGCGCCGATCCGCTATGCATCCGAATCGTCGCTGGCCGCCGGCGTCGGCTTCTGGCGCCGCTGCGCCGGCGCGTTGATCTGGGTCTTCAATCAGCTCATCAACCGGGCGTTTCCGGCTTGGTTGTTGCTGGCCTGGGCAGCGCACGGTGCCCGGCGTGCCGCGGCTGAACCCGTCGTCGCACCGGCTGCGACGCCAGACGCATCTGCAGCGGCGACCGCGCTCCAGGCGTCAAGCCGCAGCTTCCTGCTGATCTGGGGCGGGCTGCCGCTGGCGTTCATGCCGACGATGGGGCTTCTGACGGGAGCCGGTCTGCAACTGCACTGGGGCACGCCGTTCCTGCTGTTCGCGGTGCCCGCGGTGATGGAACTGACCTCAGGTCGGGTCGCCTGGTCGCGGGTTCCGTTGCGCTCGGTCTGGCTGGCGTTCGGCATCATCCAGGCGTTGCTGCTGATGGAAAGCGTGTTGAGCTCGCCCAAGGGCCCGGCGCTGCTGCAGGAGCACCGCTGGCGTGCTTTCGACAGCGCCGCGCTGGCGCAGGCGATCGAGTCGCCGGCCCGCGCCGCGCTGGGCGGGCGCATCTGCGTGGTGTCGGGCCCGCCGGACGAAAGCGGTGCGCTGGCATTGCAGCTGCATGACCGCCCGCTGGTGTTGATCGACGGTCGCCAGGACCACAGCCCTTGGGTGCCGCGCGACCTGGTGGCCGAATGCGGGATGGTCCGGCTGCGCGCAGCAGCTGCCGGGCCTGGCTGGCATGCCGCCGGAGCCGCATTTCCGAAGTTGTCATGGCAGGTCGCGCTGCCGCATGCAGTGCCGTGACCGAAGGCAGACAGCCGCTCATACCGAAGTCGCAGCCTCGCGCGGCCGCTCGCCCCGCTGCGGCACGAACACGACGGCGGCGACGATCAGCAGCAGCACCGCAAGATGCGGCATAGCGGCTCAGCGCCAGACCAGCGTGGACGAGTGGCTGGTCCAGCAGGTCACCGGCTTCAATCCGGTTTGGTGATTGCAGCCGGGGGTTAAGCCGGCTTTAAGCGCATCCCGGCCAAACTGCGTTTCATGGGACGTTTGCGATAGTTTCACCCTGACTTCGTCGATCCCGGCTTCCATGTCCCCCTCTTCGCAACCGCTCCTTCCGCTCGACGCGGCCCGACTGCAGACCCCTGCTGCCACGGTGTCAACCGGATCCACTTCGGGTCGCCCCATGCCCGGCTGGCGCCAATCGGCCCTGGTGCTGCTGGCCGTGTTCGCCGCTTTGGCCGCCACCGCATGGCTGCGCCCGCTGATGCTTCCCGATGAAGGTCGCTATGTCGGCGTGGCTTGGGAAATGCTGCGCTCGGGTGACTGGCTGGTGCCGCGGCTCAACGGACTGCCGTTTTTTCACAAACCGCCCCTGTTCTACTGGATCACCGCGGCGTCGATGTCGGTCTTCGGCCTGCATGAAGGCGTGGCGCGCGCGGCATCGTTGCTGGGTGCCACCCTGGCAGCGATGGCGATGTTCCTGTTCGTTCATCGCTGGGGCGGTGCGCAGCGTGCCCGTTTGACACTCGTGGCGCTGCTGGCGCAGCCGCTGTTCTTCCTGGGCGCCCAGTTCGCGAACCTGGACATGCTGGTGGCAGGCTGCATC
>JALYUN010000329.1 GCA_030853725.1 Pseudomonadota bacterium
GGGCTCAACAACCCGGACCGCAGTCCAGGCTGTGCGGGACTGGATCGGGGCCCATGCGCAACGCCTTGCGCAAGTCGCGCAAAGCCGTGCGCAAACCTTCTTCGATCGTCGGGTGGTAGTAGGGAAACGCCAGCATCTGCTGCACCGAGTCACCACGCGCGATCGACCATGCCAGCAGGTGCGCGATGTGCTCGGCCGCCGGGCCGATCATCTCGGCGCCCAGCACGCGGCCGGTGCCGGTTTCGGCGTAGACCTGCAAGGCGCCCCGGTCAATGGCCATCACACGAGCACGGCCCTGGTCCTGGAACGACACACCACCGGTCGCAAATGTCGTCTTGGACTTGCACAGCACATCGTGCGACTGACCGACCACTGCGATCTGTGGGTCGCTGAAGACGACTTCCATCAGCGTGCGCCGCGTCTGCACCCGCACCACCGGAAACGAAGCGGCATTCCTGCCGGCGATCAGGCCGTCGTCGGCTGCTTCGTGCAGCACCGGGTGCTCGGCGGAAGCATCGCCGGCCATGAACACCGGATGCGAACCGATCTGCATCGTGTGGCGGTCGAACACCGGCACGCCGTGCGCGTCCAGTGGCAAGCTGGTCTGATCCAAGGCCAGTCCAGCCACGTTCGGTTTGCGGCCGACAGCGGCCAGCAAGAAGTCGAAGCGCGCTTCGCGTTGGGGGTCTGATTCGGTCGCCACGCGCACGGTGTCGCCGTCACGGCGCACGCGGAGTTCACCGGCGTCCAACGCCAAGGACAATTCGGCGTCGAAGGTCGACCGCGTCAGCGCCTGAAGCTCGGGTGCCGTGAGCAAGCCGATCCGGTTCTCGGCGTCGTACAGCCGCACCCGCACGCCCAGGCGGTGCAGCGCTTGCGCCAGTTCCAGGCCGAGCGGCCCGGCGCCGGCCACTGCCACGGACTGCGGCAACGTGCGCCAGGCGAAGACATCGTCGTTGACGACCAGCCGGTCGCCCAAGGCGGTGCGCCAGCCTTTAGGCAGTGTCGGTGAACTGCCGGTGGCAATGACGATGCGCGCAGCGCGAACCTTCTGTGGCGCATCGGTTGCGGCGGCATCATCGATTGCGAGCAGGTGGTCGCCAGCGAAGCGTGCCCGGCCTTGCAGGCGGTGCTTGTCCGGCCAACTTTCAACGTCTTTCAACACCGCGCCGACGAATCGGTCCCGCTCGGCGTGCAGGCGTGCCATCACCGCCGCACCGTCGACTTGCGGCGGCAGACTTTTCACGCCGAAGGTGCCGGCCGTGGCGACCGCCTGCGCAGCATGCGAAGCCGCGATCAGCAGCTTGCTCGGCATGCAACCGACGCGGGCGCAGGTGGTGCCCCAGGGCCCCGCTTCGATCACGACCACGCGATCGGTGTGCTCCCGCACCTGCCGGTAGGCCGCCATGCCGGCGCTGCCGCCGCCGATGATGGCGACGTCGACTTCCAGTGTCTTGCTCATCGCACGAATCCTTCTGCTGCCTTCATCAGCGAGCGGGTGTAGTCGGCCTGCAGCCGTCCGGCCAGCAGGTCGTCGGCCGAGAGTCGCTCGACCCGCCGGCCACGTTGCATCACCATCAGTTCCGGGCACAAATGCGTCACCACCGCCAGGTCGTGGCTGACCATCAGATAGCTCAGGCCGTGGCGCCGTTGCAGCGTTTCCAGCAGGTTCAGCACCTCGGCCTGAACCGAAGCGTCCAGCGCCGAGGTCGGTTCGTCCAGCAACAGCAATTTCGGCTCCAGGATCAGCGCCCTCGCCACCGCCACGCGCTGGCGTTGGCCGCCAGAAAGCTGGTGCGGATAGCGGAAGCGAAAGCCGTTACCGAGCCCGACTTCGTCGAGCGCACGCTCGATGCGGGTTTCGGCGTCGGCAATACCGTGAATCGCCAGCGGCTCGGAAAGTATGCGGTCGACGGTCTGGCGCGGGTGCAGCGAGCCGTAGGGATCCTGGAACACCATCTGCACCTGGCGTCGACCCGCCTTGCTGGCCGGATCGGGCAGGTTCGCCGATGCGTCATTGCGGCCCACGATCAAGCTGACCTTGCCCGCCGAGCGCGGCGCCAGGCCGCACACCGCGCGCAGCACCGTGCTCTTGCCTGAGCCCGATTCACCGACGATGCCGAAGCTCTGGCCGGGCTCGATTTCGAAAGAGACATCATCGACCGCGACAAAGCCGTCGTAGACCACGCGCAGGCCTTCGACCCGCAGGCCGACCGACCCCTTGGTCACGGCTCCAGCCACGTTGCCTGCCGTTCCAAAACCGGCAGCGGGTGGCGTGGCGCATGGAGCTGAGGCAGACAGCGCAACAGCCCTTGCGTATACGGATGCTGCGCGTGCTGCAAGTCGGCCGCAGCGATCGACTCGACCACACGGCCGGCATACATCACCAGCACGCGGTCGCAGAAGGTCGAGACCAGCCGCAGGTCGTGCGAGATGAAGATGAGCCCCATGCCGCGCCCGTCTTTCGGGCCACCCACCAACCGGTCCAGGATGCCGAGTACCTGCAGTTGCACCGTGACGTCGAGCGCCGAGGTCGGCTCGTCGGCGATCAGCAGTTCCGGGCCGGCGATCAGCATCATGGCAATCATGGCGCGCTGCCCCATGCCGCCCGACACCTCGTGGGGATACAGCTTCGCCACCCGCAGCGGATCGTCGATGCCGACCGCTTCCAGTGACTCGTGCATGCGCCGCAGCGCTTCGGCTTTGCCCACCGGCGCGTGGGCTTGCAGCGTTTCGATGATCTGCGCGCCGATGCGCATCACCGGGTCGAGCGAATACTTCGGGTCCTGCAGCACCATCGCAATGCGCCCGCCACGCAACTGGCGGCGCTGCTTCGGCGGGCATTGCAGCAAGTCGATGCCGTCGAAGCGCAACTGCTTGGCGCTGACCACGCCGCCGGGCGCCGTCAGGCCCAGGATCGCGCGGCCGGTCTGACTTTTTCCGGAACCCGATTCGCCGACGATGCCGAGCCGTTCCCGGCCGAGGGTGAACGAGACACCGCGGACGACTTCGTTGTAAGTTCCTTCGCGGTCAGGGTAGGCAACGCGCAGGTCTTCGACGGTGAGGAGCGGTGCGGTCATTGCAGTTTCACCGTACGGCTTTCGGATCGAGCGCGTCGCGCAAGCCATCACCCAACAGATTGAAGCCGAGGCTGACGATGAAAATCGCCGCACCCGGTGCTGCGGCCACCCACCACTGGTCCAGCACGTAGGCACGGCCGGCAGCGATCATCGCGCCCCATTCGGGCAACGGCGGCTGCGCGCCCAGTCCCAGGAAACCGAGCCCGGCTGCCGTCAGAATGATGCCGGCCATGTCCAGCGTCACGCGCACGATCACGCTCGCCAGGCCAAGTGGCACGATATGTCGCAACACGATACGCCAGGGCCCGGCCCCCAGCAGCTTCACAGCGCTGATGTAGTCGGCCTGGCGCAAGGTCAGGGTTTCGGCGCGGGCGATGCGGGCATAGGGCGGCCAGGAGGTGATGGCGATCGCGATCACCGCGTTCTCGATGCCGGGCCCGAGCGCCGCGACGAAAGCCAGCGCCAGGATCAACCGCGGGAACGCCAGAAAGATGTCGGTGATGCGCATCAAAGCGGCGTCGACCCAGCCACCGGCATAGCCAGAGACGGTGCCCACCAGCAGCCCGATCGGCGCCGCCAGCACCGCCACCAGCGTGACCACATAGAGCGTGATGCGTGACCCGTAGAGCAGCCGGCTCAGAATGTCGCGGCCCTGGTCGTCGGTGCCGAGCCAGTGTGCAGCCGATGGCGGCAGCAGCCGAGAGCCGGCCAGATCGCCGATCGTCGGTGGATACGACGTCAGCAGCGGCGCCAACATCGCCACCACCACCAGCGCCAGCACGATCAGAAGTCCAATTACTGCGAGCCGGTTCCGGGTGAAGCTGAGCCAGCCTGCATACGCGCGCCCGAGCGCGGCCTGACGGCGCGATTGCGGGCGGTCGGAGAGGAGCCAGCCTGTCAGCGTGCTCATCGTGTATCCCGCGTCCGCGGGTCGAGCGTGCGGTACAGCAGATCACTCAACAGATTCAGCGCGATGAATACCGTGCCCACCACCAGCGTGCCGCCCAGCACAGCATTCATATCGGCGTTCTGCAGCGAGTTGGTGATGTACAGACCCAGCCCCGGCCAGGCGAACACGGTTTCGGTCAGCACGCTGCCTTCCAGCAGGCCGGCATATGACAGCGCAATCACCGTTACCAGCGGCACTAGCGCGTTGAGCAAGGCATGGCGCCAGATGATCCGCGTCTCGCTCAAACCCTTGGCCCGTGCGGCGACGATGTATTCCGAGGCCAGTTCGTTCAGCATGAAAGACCGCGTCATGCGGCTGATGTAGGCCAGCGAGAAGTAGCCCAGCAGCGAAGCCGGCAGCACCAGGTGGCCGATGGCGTTGCGAAATCCGGCCCATTCGCCGGCCAGCGCCGCGTCCACCAGCATCAGCCCGGTCACCGGCTCGATCGAATAGGCATATGCGACGTCGATGCGTCCCGGGCCGCCGACCCAGTCGAGCTTGGCGTAGAACAGCACCAGCGCCATCAACCCGAGCCAGAAGATCGGCACCGAATAGCCGACCAGGCCCATCACGCGGACCGCATGGTCGACCAGACCGCCGCGGCGCACAGCCGCCCAGACACCCAGCGGCACGCCGATGCCGGCACCCAGCAAGATGCCGACTGTGGCCAACTCCAGCGTCGCCGGGAACGTGCGCTTGATGTCGTCCAGCACCGGGTTCGAAGTCAGCACCGAGGTGCCGAATTCGCCTCGCACCGCCTTGCCCACGTAGAGCGCGAACTGCGTGGTCAGCGGCTTGTTCAACCCCAGCTCTTCCCGCGTGCGCTCGATCACGTGTTCCGGTGCGCGGTCGCCGACGATCGCCAACACCGGGTCGACCGGAATCACGCGGCCGATGAAGAAGGTCACGGCCAGCAGGCCGAGCAAGGTCAGCGCCACCGTGCCGATGAAGCGTGCGCCGACGCCGAGCCAGCGGACAGCTGAGCGCGCAGTGGTGACCACCGAAGTCGAATGCGCGAACGAGTCCTTCAGCCCTTGCTGACGTTGAACAGGTAGGTGGTGTCGGAAGTCGGCCCGATCTTCAGGCCCTTGATGTTGCTGCGGTACGCCGCCACCTCGTTCTGTTGATAGAGCATCACGAACGGGCTCGTCTTGCGAAACTCGGCCTGCAGGGTTTCGTACAGCTTCGCCCGCTTCGCGGTGTCGCGTTCCACCGCAGCAGCGTCGGTCTGCTTGGTGAGTTCCGGAATGGCCCAGGCGTTGCGCCAGGCCAGCGGCTTGCTCTTGGCGTCGTCACTGTTGTCGGGGTTGCGGGTGAAGGTGTCGGCGTTGGTGTGCGGGTCCCAATAATCAGCGCCCCACTGGCCGATGTAGATGTCGTGGGTGCGGGCGCGGTACTTCGTCAGCGTCTGCTTGCCGTCGCCGGGCAGGATCTCCATCTCGATGCCGGCCTGCTTCAGCGTCTGCTGCACCGCTTCGGTAATGCCTTGAACGGGTTGCACGGTGCGCATGTCGATCGTGATCTTGAAGCCGTTCGGGTGCCCGGCTTTGGCCAGCAGCGACTTGGCCTTCGCCACGTCGAGCTTGTACGGGTTCACTTTGCTGGCACCCAACAATCCCTGCGGCAGGAAGTTCTGGTTGATGACGCCGATGTCCTTGATCAGCGTCTTGCCGATAGCGTCGTAGTCCACCAGCCACTTGAAGGCCTCACGCACTTCGGGCTTCGACAGGATCGGGTGCTTCTGGTTCAGGCTGAAGTAGTAGACCGTGCCCTTCGGCGTGCTGGTGGTCTGCACGTTCTTGTTGGCAGCCATGGCTGCCAGGTCCTGCGGTGTCAGGCTGCGCGCGATGTCGACATCGCCTTTTTCCAGCAGCAACCGCTGCGTGGTCGATTCCTTGATGTGGCGGTAAATCACCCGCGCCACCTTGCTCTTGGACGCACCCGTGTAGTTCTCGTTGCGTTCCAGCGCAATGATCTCGTTGGCCTTCCAGTCGCGGATCTTCAGCGGCCCCGAACCTGCGTAGTGCGTCTTCAGCCAGCCATTGCCGAGATCGTCGCCGGACGCGTGGTCCATCAACAGCTTCTTGTCGACGACGGCGGCCACGTTGGCGGTGAGGCAGTTGTAGACCAGCGACGGCGCGAAGGCCTTGCCGGTTTCCAGTACCACCGTGGCCGGAGCGGTCACGCGGACCTTGTCTTTGACGTTGTCCTTGGTCAGCCCGAACTGCGTCAGGATGAAGGCCGGGGTCTTGTCCAGCAGCACCGCGCGCTGCAACGACCAGACCACGTCGTCGGCTGTTAAAGGATTGCCCGATGCGAACTTCAGCCCTGGCTTGATCTGGAAGCTGAAGGTCTTGCCGTCTTCACCGACCGACCATTTCTCCGCCAGGTCGGGCACCAGCTTGCTGGGGTCGTTGATGTCGAAGCGCAACAGCCGGTCGTAGCCGTTGCCCATCAATTCACCGGCCGAAATCTCGAAGGCCTCGGCCGGGTCCAGCGAGATGATGTCGTCGAAGGCGAAGGCGAGCACCAGCGTGTCTTTCGGCGTGGCGGCCCACAGCGGTAGCGCGGAGGTGGCCAACGCGGCGGCGGCAGCAACGCCGAGTTCGCGGCGGGTCAGGTGAAGTGGCTTTGCGGTCATCACGGCGGTCCGGTGGCAGGGGCGGGTCGATGCTAAAGCACCACCTCGTCGCCCATCACGAATCACACCGCCGCCCGGGGCCTCGCCAGGTTCCCTCAAATCCGCAGTCGGTTTCAGTCGGCGTTTGCGCCGGCGGGTGGGTGGCCGCCGCACGCCATCCGTCAGGCTGCGATTGCCTCGCTGCCTTCACGTTCGCAGAGCTGCTCGATCAGCCGCGCCTTCATGGCTTCGGCCGTTGCGTTCGGGCCCTGGCAGGTGCCGGCCGCGTCGTGGCCGCCGCCGCCGTGAGTCAACATCAACTCACCGACCGGTATCGGATTGCCACGGTCGAAGATCGACTTGCCTACGGTGTAGACAGTGTTCTGCTTTTCGCGGCCCCACATCACATGCATGCTGATGTCGCACTGCGGGTACATGGCATAGACCACGAAACGGTTGCCGGCGTAGATCACGTCCTCGGCCCGCAGATCCAGCACCACCAGCTTGCCGTGCACGGTGGCGACGCGGGCGATCTGCCCGCGGAAGAGCGCGTGCTGGGCGAAGAACAGTTCGACCCTTTCCTTGACGTCGGGCAGCGCCAGGATCTGCTCGATCGGCAGGTCGCGGCAGCAGCCGATGAGTTGCATCATCAACTGGTAGTTCGACACCTTGAACTCGCGGAAACGGCCGAGCCCCGTGCGGGCATCCATCAGGAACGACAGCAACTCCCAGCCTTTGGGCTTCAGCACGTCGTCACGGCTGAAGCCGGCCGAGTCGGCCTTGTCGACCGCTTCCATCATCGCGTCGCTGATGCGCGGGAAGCGCGCCTTGCCGCCGTAATGGTCGTAGACGACGCGCGCCGCCGATTTGGCTTCGGGCTTCAGGATGTAGTTGGGCTTCGGCGCGGCACCGTTGCGCAGTGTCTCGCTCGCATGGTGGTCGAAACACAGGCCGCAGCCTTCGACATACGGCAGGTTGGTGAGGATGTCGCGTTCGGTGACCGCGACCTTGCCGTCCTGCACGTCCTTCGGGTGATGGAAGACGATCTCACCGAGCAGGCCCAATTCGTTCAGCAACACGGCGCAGACCAGGCCGTCCATGTCGCTGCGCGTCAGGAGGCGACGGGTGCCAGACGAAGTTGCGGCCGAAGTTGCGGTGCTGGTGGCTGCGGTCATGAAGGGCCCAGGTTGCAGGAGTCGGAATGCGCCGGACGGCGCACCCCGTCTCTATCGGCAGGCCCGGAATCGGCTTGAGCCCGGCTACACGTCGGCCAGTGTGAACGGCAGGCTGCGCAGCCGCTTGCCGGTGGCATGGGCGATCGCGTTGCCGATGGCCGCAGCGGTGCCGACGATGCCCAGTTCCCCGATGCCCTTGACCCCCAGCGGGTTCACGAAGCTGTCTTCCTCGTCGAGCATTTCGACCTTGACTTCGGCCACGTCGGCATTCACCGGCACCAGGTACTCGGCCAGATCGGCATTCAGGAAGCGCGCGCGCCGGGTGTCCAGCAGTGTCTCTTCGTGAAGGGCCGATCCCAGGCCCCAGATCATGCCGCCCATCAACTGGCTGTGCGCCGTTTTGCGGTTGAGGATCTTGCCGGCCGCGAAGGCGCCGTGCAGTCGCGCGACGCGAATCTCATGGGTCCAGCGGTGCACCCGCACCTCGGCGAACTGGGCGCCGAAAGCGAACATCGCATGGCTCTTGGTGACCGGCCCAGCCACGCCGAACCCGCCCATGTAGGTCTTCTTCAAACCCTCGGGCGGCAGCTCCGGGTGGGCGTAGTCGCCCTGTACCGTGACCTGCCCGCGCGGGGTGGCCTTGACGGCGTCCAGCAGATTCATGCGCTTGCCATTGGCGGCCACCAGCACGCCGTCTTGCAGCTGAATCCGAGCCGGGTCGACCCCGTGCAACGGCGACCCCTCGACCGCGACGATCTGCTTTGCGACTTCGCTGCCGAGTGTCAGGCAAGCCACATGCACTGCCGAACCGGCGCTGGCTGCGGTCACCGAGCCGCCCGCGATCGGCGCCACGGGCAGGTTCGAGTCGCCCATCAACACTTCCACCGACGCCACCGGCAGACCCAGCCGCGCGGCCGCGATTTGGCCCATGATGGTGTAGGTGCCGGTACCGACATCGTGCGCCGCGAGTTCGACCCGCGCGGTGCCGTTGCCGTACATCTTGATGCGCGCCGAAGAAGGGGCTACCGAAGTCGGATAGGTCGAAGTGGCGCAGCCGTAGCCCACCATCCAGTCGCCTTGCTGCATCGAGCGTGGCGCCGCGCTGCGCCCTGACCAGCCGAAGCTCTTGGCCGCCGCGTCGTAGCAGCGCATCAGCGAACGCGACGAGAAAGGCACACCCGTCACCGGGTGGGTCTGGGTGTCATTGACACGGCGCAACTGCACCGGGTCGATCGCCAACGCCCAGGCCAGTTCGTCCATCGCCGATTCGAGTGCGAAGAAGGTCTGCATCTCGTTCGGTGCACGCATGAAGCCGCCGGAATTGGTGTCCGAGCGGGCAATGCGTTGTTCGGTATGGATGTTGGGGCAGGCGTACATCGAGCGCGTGATGTGCGTGCCGGGGTTGACCACGTCGTCGAACTGCGAGGTCTGTGCGGTTTCGATGTGCTCGAAGACGGTCAAGCGGCCGTCGCGAGCGGCCGCCAGGCGGAATTTCTGATTCGACTCGGGCCTGAAGGTGGCCACGGTGTACATGTCGTGCCGCGTCACCATCAGGCGCACGGGTGCCTTGACGCCGCGCGCGGCGGCGATCGTCAGCAGCGCATAGGGCGGGAGGCCGGCTTTCGAACCAAAAGCCCCGCCGACGAAGGGCGAGATCACCTCCACATCGGTCGGCGCCAGGCCGAAGGCCGCCACCACGCCGGCCTGTGCGGTGGTGACCGACTGCGACGGCATCCACAAGCTGAGCCGGTCGCCGGACCAGTGTGCGGTGGCCGTGAACAACTCCATCGCGTTGTGGTGCTGGAACGGTGTGGTGTAGGTCTGATCGACCACCGCGGCGGCCTGACGGATGGCGGCGTCAACATCGCCCTTGATCAGCTTCATTTGCTTGTTAGGACCGTCCGGGCCCTTGGCGAGTTCGGCGCTGGCGGGGTCCATCGCGATCCGGGCGGCCATAGGTGCATAGCGCGCCTTGACGAGCGCCGCGCCGCGCCGGGCTGCCGCCGCGTTGTCTGCAACCACGTAAGCGATCGGCTGGCCGCCATAGCGGATTTCGGGGCCGGTCATCGGGGAGAAGCTGGCGGTGCCAGGGCCGCCGGCGCCGAAAGCTTTCGGCGGTTTGAACTTCGGCAATGTCTCGTGGGTGTAGACCGCGATCACGCCGGGCTCGGCCTGCGCGGCAGCGATGTCGAGCGCGACGATGCGGCCGGTGGCGATCGCCGAAGTGGCCAGCGCGCCGTGCAACATGCCGGCTGGCATGAAGTCGGCGGCATAGCGGGTCTGCCCGCTGACCTTCTGGGGTGCTTCGTAGCGGGTGACGGCGGTGTCGAGTGTCTGTGCCATGGAGGTGTCCGTTCAGCCGGGGGTCGTGAAGCCGTAGTGGGGTGCCGCGTTGCGCGTGCCGCGGGCGCGCGCATGGGCCGTGAGCAACGCGCCTGTGACCACATCTGCACCCAGCGCGATCTTGTAGGCCGAGTCGGGCAGCGGCCTGGCGTCCTGGAACGCGACCCGGCCGGCTTCCCGCGCCAGCGCTTCGCTGAACGGCCGGCCTTGAAGCACCGCTTCGGCGGCGGTGGCGCGCCAGGGTTTGGCGGCCACACCACCGAGCGCGATGCGGGCGTCCTTGACCGTTTCGCCATCGAGTTCGATGCCGACCGCCGCCGAGACGCTGGCGAAGGCATAGCTTTGGCGGTCGCGCGCCTTGAGGTAATGCGAGCCTTTCATGGCCGGGACCACGGGCACTTCGATCGTCGTGACGATTTCGCCCGGGTGCAGCACCGTTTCCAGGTCGGGTCGGTCACCAGGCAGACGGTGCAGGTCGGCGAAGGCGATGCGGCGCGTGCCGCCGGTGGAACTGACGGTGACGACCGCATCGAAAGCGATCAGGGCTTGTGCCCAGTCGCCGGGATACATCGCCACGCATTGGGTCGAGCCCCCGAAGAGCGCATGCAGATGGGTGCGCCCGCCATCCAGTGCCGAGCAGCCGCTGCCCGGCGCGCGTTTGTTACAGGGGTAAGCCGTGTCACGGAAGTACGGGCAACGCGTGCGCTGCAAGATATTGCCCGACAGCCGCGCGGCGTTGCGAAGCTGCGGCGAAGCCGCTTTCCACAGCGATTCGGTCAAGGCCGGGCAGGCCGCACGCAGCGCGGTGTCGTCGGCGACATCGGCCATGCGCGCCAACGCGTTGAAGCGCAGGCTGCGGGCGCCGACCTCATGGCCTTGCAGTTCGTCGATGGCGGTGATGTCGACCAGGCCCGCGGGTGACGCCACATCCAG
The DNA here is from genome assembly GCA_030853725.1 of Pseudomonadota bacterium. Taxonomy (GTDB): domain Bacteria; phylum Pseudomonadota; class Gammaproteobacteria; order Burkholderiales; family Burkholderiaceae_C; genus Rubrivivax. Next base: position 11,101 of record JALYUN010000329.1, read on the forward strand.
CTTCAGCAGGTCGATCATGGTGGTGCCGCCGGCCAGCACTTGCCAGTCGGGGTGGGCCTGCAGCAGGCGCGCAGCGTCGAGCAGGGTGGTGGGTCTTTGGTAGGCGAAGTTCTTCATGCGCGTGTGACTTTCTGGTTGCGACCCGGCAGAGCCGCGGAACCGGCTTCGGCGGGCCGCTGGCGAACGGCCCCTTGGGAGGCAGTGAGCGCTAGCAAGCGTGGGGGCCTCATCCTTTGGCTTGCACGACCGCCGCGACGATGTTCGGATAGGCCCCACAGCGGCACAGGTTGCCGCTCATGTATTCGCGGATCTCGTCTTCGCTGCCGGCATGGCCTTCGGCGATGCAAGCTACGGCCGAGAGGATCTGACCAGGCGTGCAATAGCCGCACTGGAAGGCGTCGTGTTCGGCGAAGGCGCGTTGCATCGGGTGCAGGCCACCGTCTGGGCCGTGCAGGCCTTCGATGGTGGTGATCTTCGAGCCGTCGGCCGCCACCGCCAGCACCAGGCAGGAATTGATGCGCCGGCCGTCCATCAGCACCGTGCAGGCACCGCACTGGCCATGGTTGCAGCCGATCTTGGTGCCGGTCAACCCTAGCGTGTCGCGCAGGGCCTCGACCACGGTGGTGCGTGGCTCCACCGCCAGCGTGCGGCGTGTGCCGTTAACTTCGAGGTGAATGGTCGTCAACGACGTGCCGAGGACCGCTGCGGTGGCTTCGGGTCGGGCCGGATCGGCTTCTTGCAAGGTCCGAACCGGCACCGGTGCACAACCGGCCAGCAGACCGATCGACGCGCCGCCGAGCGCGCTGCCGCGCAGGAAGCTGCGGCGGCCGCCACTGTTCAGGGGTTGCGGCGGCTGGGGCGGTTCGGCAGGACTGGACATGGGCGGCTCTCCGGTGGTTGGCCTTGAGGGGGCCGATCGTCACCGGGTTGGCAAAGGCCTCTCCCGCGCTGCGGCCTTGACCGCCCGCGGTGCTCCGCCGCCACCCTATTGCCTGGCCCGATTCAGGCGCGAAGCCTGCCGCATCGTGAACGTGCGCCGGGCGCTGCGCGCCACAACGTTGCCGTTGCCGTCGACGATCAACGCCTGCAGTTTGTGCGTACCCCGGTTCACGCCGGTCAGCGGTATGCGCGTGATGGGTACGTCCGGCGCCGCCGGCTTGCCGTCCAGCAGCACGCGGATCGCGAAGCCTTCGGGCAGTTGGGCACCGTCTTCGATCGCCACCGTGACTGCGAAGTCGCCGCGGTTGTCGCGCACGTTCTGGCCTTGTGCCGGGCTCTGGATCGTCAGGCCCGCAGCGTGGCCCGCTACCGCCCCGCCTGCCAGCAAGACCCAGACCACGCCCTGGCGGCAGACCTGGCGCCAGCCAGCCAGACCATTGGCGAAGCGCGCGCCCATTTCAACCGCCCGGCTGCGTGGCCTTGAAGCTCGGCAGGGCCTGCACGCGCTGCCACCACGACGCAAGCCCGTCCACGCCGTCGAAGGCTTTCATGTCGGGTGTCATCGACACATAAGCCACGATCGGCGCCAGGTACAGATCGGCCAGGCTCAACTTGCCCGCGATGAAGTCCGAATCGCCGCGCGTCTGCATCGCAAATTGCAGCACCTTGCGCCCGGTCTCGATGCCTTCCTGCCGTGCTTTTTCGTTCTGGCCCCCTACGAAATCCGGAAACAGATGAAAAGCCGCCACGCCGCCGAGCAGGGCGCCGTAGCCATAGGCGTCGATGATGCTGACCACCATGTCCATCCGCGCCCGGTCCTTCGGCGTGGCCGGCACGAGCGAGGTGCCGGGCAGCACATCGTTCAAGTAGCGCGTGATGGCCGAAGTCTCCAGCAAGCGCAGGCCGTCGTGGTCCAGCACCGGCACCTTGCCGAAGGGGTGGCGCTTCAGGTGCTCGGGCTCTTTGGGGCCGCCTTCCAGCACGTTGATCTGCACCTGTTCGAAGTCGGTCTCGCCCTTCTCTGCCAGCAGCATCTTGACGGTGCGCACGTAGGTGGAGCCGTCGAAGCCCCACAGTTTCATCTTGGCCATCGGTCGATCCTTCATGGTGTGGAGGGCCGCCTGCGGGTTGCCGGCGGACCGTCTCTTGGTGCACCCACTGTGCCTGCCTTGGCGGGCGCCCGCCTCCGACGCGCCGAAAAGCCCTGTAGTGGACGAACGCCCGCGCGCTACGCCGGTAGCCGCACCGTGTCGAAGCGCCCTTGCAAGGCCCGCCACACCACCTCGCTCGTCAGCGGCATCTGCATCTGCTCTGCCGCGCGGCCCACACGCTGGGCTACGGCGTCGACCACCGCATTGACCACCGCCGGCGTGGCGCCGATGGTGCCGAGCTCGCCCACGCCCTTCGCGCCCAGGCCGTTGGTCAGGCACGGCACGCTTTCGTCGAACGCGGTCTTGAAGTCGCGGAAGCCGTCGACGTGCGGCAGCGCGTAGTCCATGAAGCTGGCGCTCAGCAACTGGCCGCTGGCCGGGTCGTAGGCCACGCGTTCCGACAGCGCCTGGCCGATGCCCTGGACCGCGCCGCCTTCGACCTGGCCGCGCACGATGGTCGGGCTGACGATGCGGCCGATGTCGCTGACCGAGGCATAGGCCACGATCAGCACCGCCCCGGTTTCGGGGTCGATCTCGACTTCGCAGACATGGCAGGCGTTGGGCCAGCTCGGTGCCGTGGCGGTGGCGTCGCCGGTGGCTTCGATCACCGCTGCCGGCTGACGCCGCGCGAGATCGAACAGGTCGATGCCGAGGTCGGTGCCGGCCACCGTGAAGCGCCCTTCGCGGTATTCGATGTCGGCGGCCGAAGCTTCCAGCGCCAGCCCGGCCAGTTCGCGCGCTTTCTCGACTGCGCTGTCAGATGCCACGCGCAGCGCCGCACCACCGGTGAAGAGCGAGCGGCTGCCGGCGCTGCCGAAGCCGTTGGCGCGGTCGGTGTCGCCCTGCAGGATGCGGATGCGCTCGATCGGCACGCCGAACACGTCCACCGCCAGTTGGGTGTAGCTGGTTGCGATGCCCTGGCCCATAGCCATCGTCGCCGAAGTCAACTCGATGAAGCCGTCGGCGGTGATGCGAACCTGCACAGTTTCGGTCAGCGCGTTGCCGCCGGTCCATTCCAGGAAGCTCGCCAAGCCGCGCCCGCGCAGCTTTCCGCGTGCGAGCGAGGCTTCGCGCCTGGCCTCGAAGCCGTTCCAGTCGGCCAGCGCCAGGCCCTGGTCCAGGATGCGTTCGAACTGACCGCTGTCGTAGACCTGCGCCATCGGGTTGCGGTAGGGCATCTGCTCGGGCCGAACCAGATTGCGGCGCCGCAGTTCAGCCGGGTCCATTTTCAATTCGTGCGCAGCGGCGTCGAACAGGCGCTCGATGGTGTAGATGGCCTCCGGCCGTCCGGCGCCGCGGTAGGCGCCGGTGGCGGCGGTGTGGGTCAGCACCGCACTCAGGTGCAGGTCGATGGTCTGGATGTCGTAGATGCTGGTGGTAACCCACGGACCGACGATCAGCCCGATCGCCACCCCGGCCCCAGTGGGATACGCGCCCACGTTGGCGTAAGAACGGATCCGCAGCGCCAGCACCCGGCCGCCCGCGTCGAGCGCCATCTCTGCATGGCTCAGCAGGTCGCGGCCATGCGTCGCCGACAGGAAATCTTCCAGCCGTTCGGCCTGCCACTTCACCGGGCGCTGCAGCTGCAACGCTGCGAAGGCCACCGCCACGTCTTCCGGGTAGATGCCGGTCTTCATGCCGAAGCCGCCGCCAACATCACCGACCCGCACGCGCACGGTTGCTTCGGTCTGGCCAGGCAGCGTGGCGGCCAGACCGGTGCGCACGGCGCTCGGCATCTGGCTAGAAAGCTGCACCACGAGGCGGCCTGCTTCGATCTGCGCCAGCACCGAGCGCGGCTCCATCGAGCTGGGTGCCAGGCGCTGGTTGACGATGTCGAGCGTGATGTGGTGCGCGGCACCGGCGAAAGCGGCCTCGGTCGCCGCGCGGTCGCCGTGGCGCTGCTCGGCCAGCACGTTGCGCGGCGCACACCCGCCGACCTGCGCTGCGC
>JALYUN010000332.1 GCA_030853725.1 Pseudomonadota bacterium
GTCGGTCAGGTGCGGCGAGCTCAAGAGCGCATACATGTAGGCGCCGATCGCAAAGAAAGCGATGTAACCCAGATCGAGCAAGCCGGCATAGCCGACCACGATGTTCAGGCCCAGCGCCAGCAGCACATAAAGCAGCGCCAGCGCCATGATGCGCACCCAGCCCTGCCCGAAATGCCCGGCGAACAGCGGCAGCGCGATCAGCAGCACTGCGCAGACCACAAAGACGAGCAGCTTGTTCTTCATGCGCAGGTTCCGAACGCGGGATCAGGCACGGTCTGCGACGCGCTCGCCCAAGAGCCCAGACGGTCTGAGCGTCAGCACCAGGATCAGCGCCAGGAACGCGAAGATGTCGGAATACTGGCTGCCGAGCACGCCACCGGTGAGCGCACCCAGATAGCCCGCACCGAGTGCTTCGACCAGCCCCAGCAGGATGCCGCCGACCACTGCACCGGCCAGGTTGCCGATACCACCGAGCACGGCGGCCGTGAACGCCTTCAAGCCCGGCAGGAAGCCCATGGCATGCTGCACGGTGCCGTAGTTGGCGGCCCACATCACTCCGGCCACCGCGGCCAACGCCGCGCCGATCACGAAGGTGGCCGAAATCACCCAGTCGGGCCGCACGCCCATCAGCGCTGCCACACGCGGGTTCTCAGCCGTGGCGCGCATGGCCCGGCCGAGCTTGGTCTTGTTGACCAGATACATCAGCGCCGCCAGCAGCACGGTGGTTACACCCAGGATCAGGCACTGCGTGACACTGATGACGGGGCCGCCCAGGTTGATCGGATCGGTGGGCAGCAGCAGCGGATAGGGCTTCGGGTTCGGCTTCCAGATGATCATCGCCAGCGTCTGCAGCAAGAGGCTGACGCCGATGGCGGTGATCAGGGGTGCCAGCCGGGGCGCGTTGCGCAGCGGCCGGTAGGCGAGCTTCTCGATCGTGAAGTTGAGCGCGGCGCACACCACCACGGCGCACAGCAGCGAGATCAGCATCAAGAGCCAACCCGGCAAGCCGCTGTCGGCGAGCGCAGTGACGACGGTCCAGCTCACCATCGCACCGACCATCAGCACTTCGCCATGAGCGAAGTTGATCAGGTTGATGATGCCGTAGACCATCGTGTAGCCGAGCGCCACCAGCGCGTACATGCTGCCCAGCACGAGGCCGTTGATGATCTGTTGGAAGAAGGTTTCCATCGGCTGTTCAAGAGTTGAAGCAAGCCAAGCAAGAAACCGGCCTGCCGTGCGAATGAACCAGTGAGGGTGCAGCGCGCCGCGATTGTAGAAGTCACCGATCCGCAAAACGGATCGGTGTTAGCCACTAGTCGTCGGTTGCAGTCGGTGCCGCTGCGGATGACCGGGCATCGGCGTCGAGCGCTCGCCACTGCGCCAGGCGCTCGGCGATGCGCTGCTCCAGCCCGCGCGGTACCGGCTCGTAGAAGCGGGTCTGTGGCAGGCCGTCGGGCAGATAGGTCACGCCCGCCGCATAACCATCGGGCTCGTCGTGGGCATAGCGGTATCCGCTGCCGTGGCCCAGGCCCTTCATCAGCTTGGTCGGCGCATTGCGCAGGTGCATCGGCACCGGTCTGGAACCGTCGGCACGCACCAGCGCTGTCACCGCACTCCAGGCGCGGTAGACCGCATTCGATTTCGCTGCCACCGCGAGAAACACCACTGCCTGCGCCAGCGCCAGTTCGCCTTCCGGTGATCCGAGCCGCTCGTAGACGGCCGCGGCGTCCAGCGCTGCGGTCAGCGCACGCGGGTCGGCCAGGCCGATGTCTTCGTTGGCCATCCGCACGATGCGGCGCGCGGCATAGCGCGGGTCCATGCCGGCGTCGAACAGGCGCGCCAGCCAGTACAGCGCTGCGTCGGGGTCGGAGCCGCGCACCGATTTGTGCAGCGCAGAGATGGTGTCGTAGTAAACATCGCCGCCCTTGTCGCCGCGGCGCAGCAATTCGCCCAACGTCGCTTCGAGCATCGCTTCGTCGAACACCGCCGCGCCGGGCTGCGCCGCCACCAGGTTCTCGTAGCCGTTGAGCAGCCGGCGCGCGTCACCGTCGGCGTGAGCCACCAGATTCGCGCGCGCTTCGGTGGTCATCGGCGCAGCGCCCAGCAGCGCTTGTGCACGCTCGACCAACAGGCCGAGTTCGTCCGCGTCCAGCGACTTCAGCACATGGACCGTGGCGCGCGACAGCAGTGCCGAATTGACTTCGAAAGACGGGTTCTCGGTGGTGGCGCCGATGAAGCTGAAGAGCCCCGATTCGACATGCGGCAAGAACGCGTCCTGCTGCGACTTGTTGAAGCGGTGGACTTCGTCGACGAAGTCCACGGTGGCGCGCCCCGCGCGCCGTTGTTCCTGCGCCTGCGCGACGGCATCACGAATCTCTTTGACCCCTGCCAGCACCGCAGACAGCACGATGAAATGCGAGCCAGTAGCCCCGGCCAGCAGGCGCGCCAGCGTGGTCTTGCCGACGCCGGGCGGGCCCCACAGAATCATCGACGGCAAGCGCCCGGATTCAAAAGCCACGCGCAGCGGGCGGCCGGGCGCCAGCAGGTGGCGTTGGCCGACCACCGCGTCGAGCGTCGCCGGGCGCAGGCGCTCGGCCAGCGGCGCCTGTGCGGCGAACGACGCCGGTATCGGCACGGGGTCTGGCGCGTCGAACAAGGGCTCCTGGATCGGCATCGCCGTCAACCCCGTTACTGCTCGATCACGTCGGCGCCCGCGGGCGGCTTGAAGTCGAAACGCGCGGCGTCGATCGGCGGGTTAGGCTCGAAGGCCATGAACCGCAACGACGATCGCTGGCCGAAGCTGTCGACGATCTCGACCGCCGCCAGCGTCTTGCCTTCGAAGCCCACGCGCATCGATTGAAACGCGCCGTCCTTGGCCTTCGGCAGCGCCAGCGCCCATTGCAGGCCGTCGGCGTCGGGTTGTTCTTTGAGCGTGAATTCAGTGTCGAGCGAGCCGCCCGCCAGCAGCGCAGCCGGGGTCGAGCCCAGCGCCTGCGCGATCCGGCGCGAACTGGCCTGGTTCAAATCCTTGTCGTAGATCCAGACCTTGACGCCATCGGCCACGATCAATTCTTCGAAAGGCTTGGTGTAGGCGAAGCGGAAGCGATTCGGTCGCAGGAATTCGAAGCTGCCGCTGGAAGTCTTCTTGCGCGCGCCGTCGGCCGAGGTCACGACCTGCGTGAACGCGGCACGGCCGCTCTTCACGTCGCGCACGAATTCGCGCAAGGTGTCAACGGCGCTGGCGTGGGCAGTCCCAACTGCGGCCAGTAGCACTAACAAGCACAGATCGCGGCGCCGCATCATTCGTCTCGTTTCGGAACCAGGATCTCGCGGTTGCCGTTGTTGCCCATGGCCGATACGAGTCCCGAAGCTTCCATTTGTTCCAGCAACCGCGCGGCGCGGTTGTAGCCGATGCGCAGATGGCGTTGCACCAGCGAGATCGACGCGCGGCGGTGCTGCAGCACCACTTCCACTGCCTGGTCGTACATCGGGTCGGCCTCACCAGCGGGGCCGCCCCCGGCAGCGCCATCGACACCGCCTCCTTCCCCGTCCAGTACGCCGCCTTCCAGAATGCCTTCGATGTAGTTGGGCTCGCCCTGTGAACGCAGGTAGTCGACGACGCGGTGCACTTCTTCGTCGCTGACGAAGGCGCCGTGCACCCGCACCGGCAGCCCCGTGCCGGGTGTCAGGTAGAGCATGTCCCCCTGCCCCAGCAGTGCCTCGGCGCCCATCTGGTCGAGGATGGTGCGGCTGTCGATCTTGCTGCTGACCTGGAAGCTGAGGCGGGTGGGAATGTTGGCTTTGATGAGCCCGGTGATGACGTCCACGCTCGGCCGCTGCGTCGCCAGAATCAGGTGGATCCCGGCGGCACGCGCCTTCTGCGCGAGCCGCGCGATCAGCTCTTCGATCTTCTTGCCGACCACCATCATCAGGTCGGCCAGTTCGTCGATCACCACCACCACGTGCGGCAAACGCTCGAGCGGCTCGGGCGCGTCCGGTGTCAGGCTGAAAGGGTTGCCGATGTGCTCACCGCGCACCGCGGCCTCGGTAATCTTCTTGTTGTAGCCGGCCAGGTTGCGCACGCCCATCTTGCTGAGCAGCTTGTAGCGCCGTTCCATCTCGCCGACACACCAGTTCAGCGCATTGGCAGCCTGCTTCATGTCGGTGACGACAGGGGCCAACAAGTGCGGAATACCTTCGTAGACGCTCATCTCGAGCATCTTCGGGTCGATCAGGATCAACCGCACGTCCCGCGCTTCCGCCTTATAAAGCAGACTGAGGATCATCGCGTTGATGCCCACGCTCTTGCCCGAACCGGTGGTGCCGGCCACCAGGCAGTGAGGCATTTTGGCCAAGTCGGCCACCACCGGATGGCCGACGATGTCTTTGCCCAGGCCCATCGTCAGCATCGAAGCCGATTGGTTGTAAACCTCGGAGCCCAAAATTTCCGACAGGCGGATCATCTGGCGCCGTGCGTTGGGCAACTCCAGCGCCATGTAGTTCTTGCCCGGCACCACTTCCACCACGCGGATGCTCACCAGCGAAAGCGAACGCGCGAGGTCACGGGCCAAGCCCACCACCTGCGCACCCTTCACGCCGGTGGCCGGCTCGATCTCGTAGCGCGTGATCACCGGGCCGGGTGACGCCGCCACTACCCGCACCTCGACGCCGAAGTCCTTCAACTTCTTCTCGATCAATCGCGAGGTCATCTCCAAAGTTTCAGGCGTGACGGTTTCCTGGCGGTTCGTGGCGGTGTCCAGCAGGTCTACCTGCGGCAGCCTGGTGTCGACCAGTTCGGCAAACAACGGCTTCTGCCGCTCCTTCTCGACCCGCTCGGATTTGGCCGGCGGCGCCAGCACCGGTTCGATCACCAGCGGAGCGTGGGTCTGCGCCTGGGTTTGCGCTTCCGTGCGCTGGACTTCGACCACGGCTTCACGCTCTCGCATGGCCACTTCGCCGAGCCGGCGGTCGACCTTGGCTTCGCGCTGGTCGTGGCGGCTTTCGCGCAGACGGTCCAGGCGCTCGCCGATCGCGTCGGCCAGATGCAGCCAGGAGAAGCGCAACGCCAGCGCCGAACCCACCACCGCCATCGCGATCCACAACGCGCCCGATCCGGCAAAACCGAGCCAGCGCAGCGACCACGGGCCCAGCGTCTGGCCGAGCACGCCACCAGCCGGTCCCGGTAACAGCGATTCCCAGCGGTACAAGCGGGTCCATTCCAGCGCGCAACTGGCGGCCAGCAGGAGCGCCAGCCCGAGCCAGAACATCCATCGCGGGCGCTGCGCCGCGGCATCGGCAGCCGGCTCGCGCAACAAGCGCGCGAAGCCGGTCAGCCACGCCCGCAGCCCCACCGGCACCAGCCACCACGCCGAGAAGCCGAACAGGAACAACGCCATGTCCGACAGCCGCGCGCCCAGCAGCCCGGCTTGGTTGCGCAGGGATTCACCGTTGCCCGAGGTGCTGAACCCGGCGTCGCGCACGTCGTGCGTCAGCATGGCCAGCACGAACAACAAGCCGGCCAGCGCACCGAGCAACAACAGGGCCTGCGTACGCCAGCGGGGGGCTGGTTCGGAAGCCGACACAGCGGCTGCGGCTGCGGCTGTGGCGGCGCCATCGCCGCGCAAGGAACCCAGAGGAAAGCTCATGCAGCGATTGTCGCCCAGCGGGTGCAGGCGGCTGCTCTGAAGGCCGGGCTCAATCGTTCGACAAACGCTCCTTGATGATCACCGAGCCGTTGTCCTGGGTTTCGATCACGCCGCGCTCTTCCAGGTCTTTCATGACCCGGCTGACCATTTCGCGCGAAGCGCCCACCACCTTGGCCATGTCCTGGCGGCTGACCTTGTGGCGAATGATCTTGATGCCGTCGATTTCTTCGCACATGTCAAGCAGCGTCCGCGCCACCCGGCCGTAAACGTCCAGCAGCGCAAGCGACTCGATCTGGCGATCGGCATTGCGCAAGCGTTTCACCAGGCCACGCAGGATGCCGTAGCTGAGGGTGGAGTTTTCCGGCAGGCAGCGCACGAAGTCGGCCCGCGCCAGCACCAGCATGTCGGTCTGGATTTCGGCGCGCACCGTGGCCGAATGCGGTTCGTTATCAATCAGGCTCATCTCGCCAACATAGTCACCCGATTCCAGCACCGCCAGAATTACTTCCCGCCCGCGGGTGTCCGACGTGAGCACGCGAGCCCGGCCGTTGAGCAGGATGAACAGCGCGTTGCTCTTGCGTCCCTGCTCCACCACGATTTCGCCACGGCGGAAGCGGCGCTTGACGACACTGTCGGCGATCGCCTGCGCTTGCTCGGCGGTCAGCATCGAGAACAGCGGCACGCGACGGATCAGATCGAGATTCGTCAGCATCGACATCGTCGGGCTCCTGTTGTTTTGATGGTTGTCTTGATCGTTCTTGCCGACATCGGTAGCTTCCCAAGTCGTCTGCAAGAATCGCCGCATTGTGCCGGCTCGCGCCCCTGCAGACACCGGGTCCGTCCCGATCCGGCCTCCATCTGCACCCCCGGCGTCGGATCGACGCGACGCCGCCTATCCGATAGCCGCACCCCATGACCGAATCTGTCCTTGGATCTACCCCTTCATCTGCCCGCCATGCCCGTGTCCTGATCCTTGGCTCCGGCCCGGCCGGCTATAGCGCCGCGATCTATGCGGCCCGCGCCAATCTGAAGCCGATGCTGGTGACCGGCATCGCCCAGGGCGGCCAACTGATGACCACTACCGACGTCGACAACTGGCCGGCCGACGCCACCGGCGTGCAGGGGCCGGAGCTGATGCAGCGCTTCCAGGCCCATGCCGAACGCTTCGAAGCGCAGATCGTCTTCGACCATATCAACCAAGTCGACTTCGGCCAGCGCCCGTTCACTTTGACCGGCGACAACGGCACCTACACCTGCGACGCGCTCGTCATCGCCACCGGCGCCAGCGCCAAGTACCTGGGGTTGCCGAGCGAGCAGGCCTTCATGGGCAAGGGTGTCAGCGGCTGCGCCACCTGCGACGGCTTCTTCTATCGCGGCGACACCGTCTGCGTGGTGGGTGGCGGCAACACCGCGGTCGAAGAAGCGCTGTACCTGTCGAACATTGCCGAGAAGGTGCATCTGATTCACCGCCGCGACAAGTTTCGCGCCGAAGCGATCCTGGTCGACAAGCTGATGGCCAAGGTCGAAGCCGGCAAAATACAGCTTCATCTCTGGCAACGGCTGGACGAAGTACTGGGCGACGCCAGTGGCGTGACCGGCGTGAGGCTGCGCGGCACCCAGGAAGACACCGCCACCGAGATCGCACTGAAGGGCTGCTTCATCGCGATCGGCCACCAGCCCAACACCGACATCTTCAAGGGCCACCTGGAGATGAAAGACGGCTACATCATCACCCGCTCCGGCCTGAGCGGCATGGCCACCATGACCAGCGTACCGGGCGTGTTCGCGGCCGGCGACGTGCAGGACCATGTCTACCGCCAGGCCATTACCAGCGCCGGCACCGGCTGCATGGCGGCGCTGGACTCCCAACGTTTCCTGGAGCAGGAAGCAGGCTGAAGCTGGGTATACTTATAGGCTTTGCTGAGTGCGCGTCAACTCGCACGCGCAGCACCCCATTCAATTTCTGGAGAAGCGTCATGGCACGCGTCTGTCAAGTTACCGGCAAGGGCCCCATGACGGGGAACCGCGTCTCGCATGCCAACAACAAAACCAAGCGCCGGTTTCTGCCGAACCTGCAGTACCGCCGCTTCTGGCTCGAAACCGAAAACCGCTGGGTTCGCTTGCGCATCAGCAACGCCGCGTTGCGGCTAATCGACAAGGTGGGCATCGAGAAGGTCGTTACCGACCTGCGCGCCCGCGGCGAAATCTGAAGCTTCAGGAGATCACACCATGGCAGCCAAAGGCGGACGCGAAAAGATCAAGCTGGAATCCACTGCGGGTACCGGCCATTTCTACACCACGAGCAAGAACAAGAAGACCACGCCCGAGAAGCTCGAATTTTTGAAATTCGATCCGAAGGTGCGCAAGCACGTGCTCTACAAAGAAATCAAATTGAAGTAGTCGCGGCGCGAGACGCTGTCTGCAGAAAAGCCCGCCGATGCGGGCTTTTTCGTGCCTGCTCGATGCGCCGGACTTGACGAAAGGAAGGGCCCCGCAGGGCCCTTCGTTCGATCAGCGAGCTGTAGTAACGCTGATGATCAGCGCACCACTGCAATCTGTTCGCGGTTGCCACCCTTGTAGGTATAGAGCGTCAGCGCGCCATTCTTGATGTCGCCCTTGGCATCGAACGAAATCGTGCCGGTAATGCCTTTGTAGCCCTCGGTCTTCGCCAGCACCGGCAGGTACTTCTTCGGGTCGGCGGAGCCGGCCTTCTGCATGGCGGTGGCCATCACCATCACGGCGTCGTACACGTAAGGCGCATAGATCTTGACGTCGGTGTCGTACTTCTTCTTGTAGCGGACCTTGAAGTCTTCCATGCCTTTCTTGTAGCCCTCGTCGACGCCACCGGCTTCGGCGCACACCACTTGGCCGTCGGCCATCGTGCCCGCTGCCAACTTCGGCAACTCGGTTGTGCAGATGCCGTCGCCGCCCATGAACTTCGCATCGATACCCAGCTGCTTCATCTGGCGCAGCATCGGACCGGCCACCGCGTCCATACCGCCGAAGAAGACGATGTCTGGCTTCTTGGCTTTCAGGCTGGTCAGGATGGCGGTGAAGTCGGTGGCCTTGTCGCTGGTGAATTCACGGCCTACGGTCTTGCCGCCCGCGGCTACCACGCCTTTCTGGAACTCTTCGGCAACACCCTGACCGTAGGCGGTGCGGTCGTCGATCACGGCGATGTTCTTGCCCTTCAGTTCCTTGACCGCGTAGCGGCCCAGGGTACCGCCCAGATGCACGTCGTCAGCCACCACGCGGAAAGCGGTGTTGTAGTTCTGGCGCGTGTACTTCGGGTTGGTGGCCGAAGGGCTGATCTGCGGAATGCCGGCGTCGAAGTAGATTTTGGAAGCGGGAATGGTGGTGCCCGAATTCAGGTGGCCGATCACGCCGTTGACTTTCTCGTCGACCAGCTTCTGTGCGGCTGCAGTGCCCTGCTTCGGATCGGCAGCATCGTCTTCGGCCAGCAATTCGAAGTGAGCGATTTTTCCGCCGATGGTCATCTTCTTGGCGTTGAGATCCTCGATCGCCATGCGGGCGCCGTTTTCGTTGTCTTTGCCCAGGTGCGCAATAGCGCCGCTGGTGGGGCCGACATGGCCGATCTTGATCAGCAATTCTTCGGCGTGGGCCGTACCACCGAGCGCCAGGGCCGCTACGGCCGCGAGAAGTGTAAGTTTGACTTTCATGCAGTTTCCTCCTGAACAGAACTAGGGGACGTCGCCCCGGGCGTAACTTCCGGAAAGACCCTAATACCCGGCAACCGGGCACGATACCCGAAAAGCGCAGTGGCGCCCCCGGGCTTCAGCACTAACGCAGCACGAGCCCCGGCGGCTGACAAGCCTCACATCAGACCGCCGCTGGAGTTGACGCCGTCCGGGTCCAGCGCTTGCGTGGCGGCCCTCGCGCACGTTTGCGTGCCGGCCCGCGACATCGCCCTTGCTACTGCCTCTTCGACCAATTCCCGCAAAGGTGCCGCCAAGGCAGCGCGGCCCTCTGCCAGCAGCCCGCCGACAGCCCGTGCTACAGCCGGCGCCAGGGCCGCACGCAGGCGCCTTTCGAAGTGTTCGTCCAGGTGAGGCGCGATCTCGGACAGTACCTGCTGCACCAGCCACGCGGAGTCGAAGACAAGCGGTGCAGGCTGCCACGGGCCGAACGCCGACTCGGCTTGCGGCGCAGGACATGCGGCACCGAGTTCGACCACCTCGGTCAGCGTCGGCAATCGGTCGGCGTGGACCGGCCCAGCGGACCTACCGGTCCCATCGGCATTCGATTCAGCCACGTTCGTGAACTGCGGCCTGGCGCGCGTTGTGATGAATCACCTGCAGCCCCGCCGCACGGTAATCACGCCAGCGGCCGCGGCCTTGCTCGACCGCGGCGGGGTCGACGCCGACGATCTCGATCAAGCGCTCCAGCTCGGCCGGCCGCGGATGTGCTGCGGCCCCCACATTCACCACGACGCGTGGTGCGGCAAAAGCCTCAGTGGACGGAAGCGGACTCTCGGACAGCCAGATCGGCGTGCGTGCTGCCAACTCGGCGGGCCGGGAATCCAGCATGCCGGCCTGCCGCAGATGCGGCACGAACTCGGCCGGCTCGAAAGCCCACAACGCTGCGTCCAGTTCGGACAAGAGCGGCGCTGGCGCTGTCACCAGAACGCGCGCGCCTTTGCGGTATGCCTTGCGCAGCAGCCGGCAGACGAAGTCGACCGGATCTGCGATGCCGGTATGGAATTCGACCTCGGTCGTCAAGGCGGGGCCTCACGTGAAAACGCACGGCTGCTCCGAAGTCTTCTCCGCCCCCGCGGGGGCGGAGAGCCGGCGCCGAGCCAGCGCCTGCGCGCTGGCGAGTGGCTGGCGAGCGCCAATCGGCATGCAAGCCGATCGGCGGCGGCAAAGCCGCCTTGGGGGCCTCTCAACTTCTCAGCCGGCCCGCGACAGCACGAAGTTCGTCAGCAGCGGCACGGGGCGGCCTGTGGCGCCTTTGGCCGCACCCGACTTCCACGCCGTACCCGCGATGTCCAGATGAGCCCAGGGAAACTTGGCGGTGTAGCGCTTGAGGAACATGGCCGCGGTGATGGCGCCACCGGCACGCGATCCGACATTGGCCATGTCGGCATAGCTGCTCTTCAGGCCTTCGTCGTACTCGGCGTCCAGCGGCATGCGCCAGGCCGGGTCGAGCCCGGCTTCACCGGCCGCGAGCAGCTCGGCAGCCAATGCGTCGTCGGCGCAGAAGAGTCCCGAACGCACATGCCCCAGCGCCACCACGCAGGCCCCGGTCAGGGTGGCGATGTCGACCACCACCGCGGGCTTGAAGCGCTCGACATAGGTCAACGCGTCGCACAGCACCAAGCGGCCTTCGGCGTCGGTGTTGAGGATCTCGATGGTCTGGCCCGACAGGCTCGTCACCACGTCGCCGGGCTTGACCGCCGTGCCGCTGGGCATGTTTTCGGTAGACGGAATCACGCCGATCAGATTGACCTTGGCCTTCAGGCTGGCTACGGCATGCATGGTGCCGAGCACGCTGGCCGCGCCGCCCATGTCGTACTTCATTTCGTCCATATCGGCCGAAGGCTTGATCGAGATGCCGCCTGAATCGAAGGTGATGCCCTTGCCCACCAGCACCACCGGCGCCTGCGTCTTGGCGGCGCCGTTGTATCGCATCACGATGAATTTCGGCGGCTCTTCGCTGCCCTGGGCCACCGCCAGGAAGGAGCCCATGCCGAGCTTTTCGCAGTCCTTGCGGTCCAGCACTTCGACCTTCAAGCCATGTTGCTTGCCGAGTCGCTTGGCCTGATCGGCCAGCACAGTGGGCGTGCAATGGTTTCCCGGGCGATTGGCCATCTCACGCGCCAGCGTGCAGCCGGCCGCGATGGCCGCACCGCGTTGCAGCGCTGCGTTCAGTGCCGCCGATTCGGCCTTTGTGCACAAGAGGCTGGTGCTGGAGAGCTTGGGCGCCGCGGGTGCGCTCGGCTTGGTATGGCGATAAAGATAAGCGGCGTCGGCGACTGCCGCGGCAAGCGCTTCGGCATGCGCGGCGGTCAGACCGTCGCCACCGCAAGCCACCACAGCAAGGCTCTTCGCGCCACCGACCTTCAACACGGCCAACCCGGCCAGCAAGGCTTTGTGAAAGGCCTTGGCCGATCCGTCTACAGCGCAAACGAAGGCCACCCGCGCTGCCTTGACGCCTTCGACCCGGTGGGCGTATAGCAGCTTGGCGGGCTTGAATTCGAAGTCACCGTCTTTCAGCGCGGCGTTCAACACATCGGCCAGTGGCTTGTCCAGCGACGCGGGTAGCGTGGTGCCGACCAGCACCACCAGCAATGCGTCGGTGCTCATCTGGGCCATTCCACCCGCGCCGATCACTTGCGTCTTGAAGTCCATAATTCCGCCTGAAAAATCAAAGGCAAGATGTTATTCGATTCGACTGTGCGCAAAGAGCTGGCGCGGGGCTTCGGGGCCACGCTGGTGGTGATCCTGACCATCGTGTTGACGATGTTCCTGATCCGCACCGTCGGCCAGGCAGCCAGCGGCGTGGTGGCGCCACAAGACGTGGTGCTGCTGCTGGGCTACGTGGCGCTCGGCAATCTGCCGACGATGATTGCGTTGTCGCTGTTCATCGCCATCGTGGTCTCGCTCGGGCGCATGTACCGCGACAGTGAAATGGCGATCTGGTTTGCGAGCGGCATCGGCTTGGCGCGCTTCGTGCGGCCGGTGCTGCGGGTGAGTTGGCCGCTGCTGCTGGTGGTGGGTGCGTTGTTGCTGGTGGTCTGGCCCTGGGGCAACCGCAACAGCCTGGAATTGCGCGACCGCTACCAGAAGCGCTCAGACCTGTCACGCGTTACGCCCGGCGTGTTCCAGAAATCGTCCAACGGCGAGCGCGTGTTCTTCGTCGAACGGGAAACCGCCGATGGCGCCAACGCGCGCAATATCTTCATCCTGACGCACCAACCCCGGGGCGAGTCGGTCACCACCGCTCGCACCGGGCGCATCGAATTCGAAGGCGACGACCGCTACCTGGTGTTGGAACGCGGCCAGCGCAACGACGCCGCTGCCAAGAGCGGCGAACGCACACTGGCCAGCTTCGACTCCTACCGCGTGCTGTTCAGCGACGGTGCCGCCAAGGACAACGAAGCGCTACCGCCGAGAACCCAGCCCACGCTTGCCCTGGTGCGCGACCCCACACTGCGCAACCAAGCCGAGTTGACCTGGCGATTCGGGCAACTGCTGGGCTCGGCGAACCTGTTGCTGCTGGCGGTGGGCCTGTCGCCCGCCAACCCGCGCCGCGCCAGCAACTGGAACCTGATGTTCGCGCTGCTGACCTTCGTCATCTACTACAACCTCATCAGCATCTCGCAGTCGTGGGTGGCCACCGGGCGCTTTTCGATGGGCACAGCACTGCTGACTTTGCACGGCACGGCCTTCGCGATCGCGCTGGCGCTGATCTGGTGGCGCGACCATGCCACGGCGGTGGGATTCGGCCACCGCGCCGTGCGCCCGCTTACGGCGCAAAGACACGCGTGAAGACACGCGCGAAAACAGCGTGAAGACGGTCCGCCGGCTGCTGTATCGGGACATCGTGGCTTCGGTGAGCTTCGTCGCCACCGCGTTCCTGTCGCTGTTCTTTTTCATCGACTTGGTCGACGAACTCGACGGCGTCGGCCGCAACGGTCGCACCGTTTGGGACGCAGGACTGGCGGCGCTGCTGGAGATTCCGAACCACCTCTATGAACTGCTGCCGATCTCGTTGTTGATCGGCACCATCTTTTCGCTGGCGCGCATGGCGCAGTCTTCGGAATTCACGATCTTGCGTACCGGCGGTCTCGGACCCGGCCGCGCGCTGTGGTTGCTGGGCCTGCTCGGTGTGGGCTTCGGTGCGCTCACCTTCGTGATCGGCGACTATGTGGCGCCGGCCAGTGAACGCGCGGCCGCGGTGCTGAATGCGCGCTTCTCCGGCAGCTTGAACCTGGGCCCCGCCGGCGCCTGGCTGAAAGAACGGCGTGAGACCCCGGAAGGTGAACGCAGCTACTCGGTCAACGTGGGGGTGGCAACCACCGGCGGCAAGCTGGCAGGCATTCGCATCTTCGAGTTCGATCCCGACGGCCGCCTGATTTCACGCACCGAAGCCGCCGAAGGCAGCGTTGCTCGCGACGGCACCTGGACCCTGCGCGATGCCAACGTGGCGATCTGGCCGAAGCCGAGCGACCCCGACCCGCATGTGAAGCTGCAGCACCTGGCAAGCATCGAGTGGCCCAGCACGCTGCGGCCCGACGTGGTGGCCGCCGCCGTGCTGCCGGTGAGCTCCATGACCACTGTCGAGCTGCGCCGTTACAGCGCCCACCTGAACGACCAGGCGCAATCGGCACAGGACTACAGCACGCGCTTCTGGCGCAAGGCGCTCTACCCCTTCGCCTGCATCGTGATGATGGCGCTGGCACTGCCTTTCGCCTACATGCATGCGCGGGCGGGTAGCGTCAGCTTCAAGGTCTTCGGCGGCATCATGCTGGGTATCAGCTTCGTCTTGCTGAACAACGTCGCCGGCCACCTGGGGCTGCTCGGCAACTGGACGCCGTGGATGGTCGCCGCGGCGCCG
>JALYUN010000152.1 GCA_030853725.1 Pseudomonadota bacterium
TCTTTGATCTTGATATAGCCATCCGGAGATTGCACGGCCAGGTCGCCGGTGTGGAACCAACCGCCTGCGAACGCGGCGGGAGTGGCCTGGGGATCCTTGAGGTAGCCCTTCATCACGATGTTGCCGCGGAACATGATCTCGCCCATGGTCTGGCCGTCGGCAGGCACCGGCTCCATCGTCTGCGGGTCCATCACCTGCATGCCTTCCTGCAACGCGTAGCGCACGCCCTGTCGGCCGTTCAAGCGGGCCTGCTCGCCGATGTCTTGTTGCGCCCAGTCGTTGCGCTGTACCGCGACCGCCGCGGGGCCATAGGTTTCGGTCAGGCCATAGACGTGGGTCAGCTCGAAGCCGATGGCGGCCATGCCTTCGATCATCGAAGCCGGCGGCGCGGCGCCGGCCACCATGCCGCGCACCGTTTGTTCGATGCCGGCGCGCATCTCGGGCGGCGCGTTGACGAGCAGGCTGTGGACGATCGGCGCCGCGCAGTAATGGTCGACGCCGTGCTCGCGCATGGCGTCGAAGATCGCCTGTGGCTCGACCCTGCGCAGGCACACGTGGGTGCCACCCAGCAGCGCCACCGTCCAGGGGAAGCACCAGCCGTTGCAATGGAACATCGGCAAGGTCCACAGGTAGCGCGGAAAGTGTGGCAGGGTCCAGGTGGCGGCGTTGCAGACCGCATTCAGGTAGGCACCGCGGTGGTGGGTGACAACGCCTTTCGGGTCGCCGGTGGTGCCACTGGTGTAGCTGACGGCGATGGCGTCCCACTCGTCAGCCGGGCCCTTCAGTTGCGGCAACGGCTCGTGTACCGCCAGCAATGCTTCGTAGTCGTGGCTGCCGATGCGCTCGCCGGGGCCGGTGTACTCGCTGTCGCTGACGTCGATGACGATGGGGTGGCGGCCGAACTGCTCGCGCAGCAAGCGCAGCGCTTCGGCCATCAACGGCGCGTATTCGCGGTCGGTGATCAGCACCTGCGCTTCGCAGTGGTTCATCTGCCAGGCCAGCAACGGCGCGTCGAGCCGGGTGTTCAGGGTGTTCAGAACCGCGTTCAACGCCGGCACGGCGTAGTGCGCTTCGATCATCTCGGGCGTATTCGGCAGCATCACGCTGACGGTGTGGCCGCGGCCGATGCCGGATGCCGACAGCGCTGCGGCCAGCCGTGCCGCGCGGTCGCGCACTTGCGCCCAGTTCAGGCGCCGCTCGCCGTGGATCACCGCCGGTAGGTCGGCATAGACCTCGGCACTGCGTTCGACGAAGCTGGTCGGAGACAGCGCGACGTGGTTGGCGCGGTTGCGGTCCAGGTGGTGTTCGTAAATGGACATGGGCTGCGAGACTGCGCTGCGGGAGTTCATCGTACGCGCCGGCAACGCTTCGGTTGAAACTTCAGTCATGCGCCAGCTTCAGTGCCAGCACTTCGCGCGTGGTGCGGTGGCCGGCTTCCAGCAGCGCGCTGTGCTGTTCACGGCTCAAGGCGAAGTCGACGGCGGAAATATCGCCTGTGTTGATGACCACCGTGCGGTGCCAGTGGTCGGCATGCACGTACTCGCGCGAAACCGCATTCATGAAGGTCTGCAGCAACATCGTCACGTAGCTGGCAATCGGCAACAGGCGGTGCGGCCGCAGCGGGCGTGCGCGGCCCTGGCTGCGCAAGCGGAAGCAAACCACTGGCACGCCGCAGCCGCTCCAGTCGCGGTGCAACGCGTCTTCCGACAGGATCACTCCGTCAGCCATGATGTGACCGTTGTGTTCTTTGAAGGTGAACATCAGCGGAATCGAAATCGAGAATCGCACCGCCTGCGAGACCTTCATCGCCGGGCTCGCCGCCGCGTCGAACAGCACCGGCCCGCCACCGTTGATATCGGTGGCCAGCACGTGCAGCGGCAAGGACAGGTCGGCGAAGGTGCGTCCTTCCAACTGACGGTCCATCCAGGACTCGAAAGCATCGCCGTCGGAAAGCCCGCCATGGCGAATCAACGACAGCATGGAGTGGCCCTTGAACTGCCCGAAATCGGTGTCGAGCGCGAGCTGGCCCAGCCGCTCTACCGACCAGCCCGCAGCGGCCAGTGCCGCGACGATGCTGCCACCCGAGACCCCGACGATGCGGCGGTAGCCAATGCCCATCTCGGCCAGCGCCTGCAACACGCCGACATGGCATGACACGCGAGTGCCACCGCCTGTCAGGATCGGCACGATTTCTGGCCCGAAGCCGCCCGGTTTGCTGAAATGCGAGGGCTCGGTCGAGTCTGGTTGCAGGGCGATCCTTCGGTATGGGCGGATTTCGAGTATGGCCAAAGCGGCGGGCCGGGGCGCGCAGACTTTCCCTGTGATGTCGACGTTAGCTCCAGGCCGTGATGGCCAGCGCCGCGGGAGGTTTCAGTCGATGCCGGTGGCGGCCAGCGGCCTGCGCAAGGGATCGAGCAGCGCGCCGTAGCCTGCCGCCGGGGTCGACGCTGCCTTCAGCGGCTGACGCACCTGCAGCGCACTCGGGGTGCGAATGGCGCGTTGCGCGGACTGGAACGTCAGGCAAGCGGCTTCGAACGGCAAACCGCAAAATTCGAGCAACGCGCGGATCTCGGTTTCGGGCTCGCGCACCAGCGCTTCGTAATGCTGCACGCGCAGATGCAGCGGGCGCTGCAGCGCCCAGTGCCGGCACAGGGCGTCATAGGCATGCCAGTAATTCGCCAGATCGCCGAAGTCGTAGCTGAAGCCGGCCAGACCCGGGGCGAAGCGCTGCTTGTAGCATGACCAGCAAGTCTCCAGCGGGTTGCGGCGGCAGTCGACGATGCGCGCTTGCGGCAGCATCGCGCGGATGGCGCCGGCCAGCAACCAGTTGCTGGGCAGTTTGTCGGTGGAGACCGGCCGCATGAGACGCCAGCGCGCACTGAGCTGCAGGTAGCGCTGCCCCAGTCGGGTCCAGTCTGCGGCTGCGGCCTGCGCCACCCAGCCCGGGAACGGTCGGTTGCGGCGCCACGATTCTTCGTCGACGACTTGCCGCAGGTAGGGCAGTTCGCTCGCACCCTCGACTTGCGAATGGCTCGCCAGCACTTGCTCCACGAGTGTCGTGCCGGAGCGCGGCAGGCCCACCAGGAACAGCAGTTCGCTGCCCCGCGGTTCTGCGGCCGCAACGGCCCCTTCGAAGGCGCTGCGAACGGCGGCCACCTGCTGTTCGAAGTCGGCGGCGTTCCAGCGTTCGGTCAGCGATGCCGCGGCGTTAGCACGTGTGAATGCATCGAGCGCGGCGCGGTGGTCGCCCGCGGCCTCGCAAGCGTTGCCGAGTGCGTAGTCCAGCAGCAGCCGGTCGCCGGCGGCCTGCGATGTGGTTCGCGCGAGTTGATCCTGTTCGGCCGGGGTGAGCCGCACGGTCTTCAGATCGACAAGCGAAAACCAGGCCTTGGCCAGATGCTGACCGAGCGCGATCAGGCGCCTGCAGTCGGCAGCCGCCGGCTCGGCGTGGCCGAGGGCCTTGTTGCAGCGAATGCGCTGCAGCAGCGCGGTGGGGTGATCCGGCAGCAGGTGCAGGCACTGGTCGGCGGCCGCGAGCGCTCGTTCGTAATGCCCCTGGCGGTCGCATTCCAGACTGAGTTCGAGCCAGTCGGCGGCGTTGTTTGCCGCAGCCGCGGCTGCGGCGTCAAGGCTGACGGCGGCTTCTGCAAAGCGCAGCGCACGGTCCAGCGCGGTTGCCAGCTCGATGCGTATCCGAAAGTCGTGTGGATGTAATGCGGCAGCCGCCTGCAGGTGCGTCACGGCCGTTGCCGCGTCGCCCAGCGCCTGGGCGCGCAGACCTTGCCAGCGCAGCACTTCGGCGTGGGGCGTCGGCCGTGCGGCCAGTTCCAGCAGCGCGAGGCCCGACATCATGTGGTCGCCTGCGGCTTGGTGCTGCGCGGCACGCTTCAGTGCCTCTGCCTCGGGCGGCGAGAGCCCGCGCAGCCGCTGGGCAGGTAACGAAGGAGACGGCGCCAGCGCGGTGCGCTGCGGCAGTTTCGATTTCACGGTCGCGGCCGACCGCGATGGGCGGTCGTCATGAATGCAACGCGTCCGCGCCAGTGACCTGGAGCGGACGCGTTGCAGGTCGCACCGAAGGCGGCCTGCGGGAAATCAGCGGGCCGACCGGCGGCGCAGCTTCAGCGCACCCAGCGCCAGCGCACCCAGCGCCAGCATCAGACCCGTGGAAGGCTCGGGCACGGCGCTGACGGTGATCGGGCCACCATTGTTTTCGAAGCTCCAGCGGTCGATCGTCAAGGGAACGCCAAGGGCCCCGCCCGAGGTCAGCGTGGCGTAGCCGTAATTGACTGCGGACGTGGTTTCGTTCAGGAAGCTGAAGCCGAGAATGTGGGTGCCGGCGCCCTGGAACGCAGCCGTGGCCACCAGCTGCGCCGAGCGGGCGAAGGTCGAAGCCGAGGACACCACGGCACCCGTCGCCAGATTCAGATAAGGTCCAGCGGTGTTGCTTGCCACGCCGGCGCTATCGGGGTTGTCGACGCCGCCCCAGAAGAAGGCAATGGTGCCGGAGGTGGTGTAGGGGTTGAAGTCCCAACCCGGGACCGCGGCGGCGGAAGACCCCGTGGCGCCGCTCTGGAAGTTGAGATACAGGCCGTCACCGTTGTTCGGCACGGAAATGGGTGCATTGAAGCTGACGATGTCAGCGTGAGCGCTACTGAGCGGCGCTGCGATGCCGGCTAGCGCGACCGCATACAGGCCCAGCCGCAGAGCGAGCTTCGAAAATCGGTGGGGCGAAGCGGGATTGGGTTGCATGCGGGCTCCATTGGATTGAGGGGGTCTAGACCAACCCGCAACTTAACGAGCCCGGCCCTGTGTCGTCAATGGGCCGCGACCCCCCCGTTCGCGGGGGTGAGGACCCGAAGTGCCAGCCGCTACTGCACCGGCCGTGACTCGGAGGCTTCAACCACGCAGATGACACGACACCCAGTGCCCTGTGCTGGTCTGCTTCAGTTGCGGCTTCTCGACGTCGCACAGACCCTTTTGCGCGATCGGGCAGCGGGTGTGAAAGTGGCAACCCGAAGGCGGGTGAATGGGGCTCGGCACATCACCCTGCAGCGGTATGCGCTGGCGTTTGACAGAAGGGTCGGGAATCGGCACCGCCGACAGCAGTGCTTCGGTGTAGGGGTGCAGCGGGTTTGTGTAAAGCGCCCTGGCGGGGGCGATCTCGACGATGCGCCCCAAGTACATCACCGCCACGCGGTGGCTGATGTGCTCGACCACGCTCAGGTCGTGGGCGATGAAGATATAGCTCAGATTGAACTGGTCGCGCAGGTCTTCCAGCAGGTTGATGACCTGGGCCTGGATCGACACGTCCAGCGCACTCACGGCTTCGTCGCAAACGATCAGTTTCGGGCTGACGGCAAGCGCCCGGGCGATGCCGATGCGCTGGCGCTGCCCGCCCGAGAACTCGTGGGGATAACGCCGCAAGTGGTCGGCACTCAAGCCCACGGTTTCCAGCAACTGCACGATGCGGTCGGTGTATTCGCGGCCCGACTTGGTGAGTCTGTGGATCGTCAGCGCCTCGCCGACGATGGCGCCCACCGTCATGCGCGGGTTCAGGCTGGCGTAAGGGTCCTGGAAGATGATCTGCATGTCGCGCGCCAGAGCGCGCAGCGCGGCCTTGTCGGCCTTGGTGACGCTCTGGCCGCCGAACCAGACCTCGCCCGAAGTCGGCTCCACCAGCCGCAGGATGCAGCGCCCGGTGGTGCTTTTGCCACAGCCCGATTCGCCCACCACGCCCAAGGTTTCACCGGCCGCCAGCTCGAAGCTCACGTCGTCCACCGCGTGCACGTAATCGACCGTGCGGCCGAGCACGCCGCCGGTGATCGGGAAATTTTTGACGAGCTTGCTGACCTTCAGCAGGGGCTCGGGGGTGACCACCTCGCTCATGCCAAAGCCGATTCGAGAATGCACGCCACCTTGTGGCCAGGCGCGGCTTCGACCAACGGCGGCGTCGCAGTGCGGCATGCGGGCATGACGTACTTGCAGCGGTCGGCAAAGCGGCAACCCGGTAGTGGCGCAATCAGCTTGGGCACCGTGCCTGCAATGGCTTCGAGCCGCACTTTGTGCGTGGCGTCCATGTCGATGCGCGGAATGCTGCGGATGAGGCCCTGCGTGTAGGGGTGGCGCGGGTGTGCGAACAGGGCTTCCACCGGCGCTTCCTCGATCACTTGGCCGGCATACATCACCACTACGCGCTGCGCGGTTTCGGCCACCACGCCCATTGCGTGGGTGATCAGCATGACCGCCATCCCGAGGCTGGCCTTCAGCTCGTTCAGCAGGTCCAGGATCTGCGCCTGAATCGTGACGTCGAGCGCGGTGGTGGGCTCGTCCGCGATCAGCAGCTTCGGATTGCAGGCCAGCGCAATCGCGATCATTACGCGCTGGCGCATGCCGCCGCTGAACTGGTGCGGGTAGTCGTTGACGCGCCGCGCCGGGGTCGGTATGCGCACCAGTTCCAGCATCTCGGTGGCGCGGTCCAAAGCGCCTTTCTTCGACAGGCCTTCGTGCAGCCGGACGCTTTCGGCGATTTGCGCGCCCACCGTATAGACCGGGTTCAGCGACGTCATCGGCTCCTGAAAGATGATGGCGATCTCTTTCGCGCGGATCTTGCGCATCTCGTCTTCGCCCAGCGGAACCAGGTCGCGCCCCTGCCACAGCACCTGGCCGGCCACGATCTTGCCGGGGGGCATGTCGATCAGCTTCATCACCGTCTTGGCGGTGACGCTCTTGCCGCAGCCCGACTCGCCAACCACGCACAGCGTCTCGCCTTTGTCGATCTGCAGGTCGACGCCGTCGACGGCGTGGAGCCAGCCGTCGTCGGTTTTGAAGTGGGTTTTCAAGCCCTTGATTTCGAGTAACGCCATCACATCACCCGTCTTGGATCCAGCGCGTCGCGCAGCCCGTCGCCGATGAAGTTGATCGTCAGTACCGTCAGGAAGATCGCCATGCCGGGGAACAGCGCCCAGTGCGCGGCGATGTCCAGATAGTCTTTGCTGTCGAACAGGATGCGGCCCCAGGTGGGTACGTCCGACGGAAAGCCGAGGCCCAGGAACGACAGCGTGCTCTCGGCGATGATCGCAGCGGCCACGTCGATGGTGCCCGCAACGATCACCGGCCCGAGTGCATTGGGCAGGATGTGCCGCACCACCTGGCGTGTGGTGCTGGCGCCGAGCGCGCGCGCGGCCTCGACGAATTCTTTCTCGCGCAGGCTGAAGAACTGCGCCCGCACCAGCCGCGCCACCGGCATCCAGCGGAAGCCGCCGATCACCAGCACGATCATGATGAAGATGCCGACCTCGGGGCCGAACGCGCTCTTCAAGGTGTCGCGGAACAGGTAGATCAGCAACAGCAAGAGCGGCAGCTGCGGCAACGACAGGAACAGGTCGGTGAGCCACATCAGCGCGGTGTCGACGATCCCGCGCGAAATGCCCGAGACAGCGCCGATGGTCACGCCCACCACGATCGCCATCAACATGGCGGCCAGCCCCACCGACATCGAAATGCGCCCGCCGTACAACACCCTCGCCAGGATGTCCTGCCCCAGGTCGTCGGTGCCGAAAGGGTGCACCAGACTCGGCGCCTGCAGCTTGGCGCCGAAGTCGATTTCATTGATGGGCACAGTCCACAGCAGCGGGCCGAGTACCACCGCCAGGACCATCAGCAGCAGCACCACGAGGCTGATAACGGCCATCTTGTGGCGCCGGAAACGGCGCCAGGCCTCAGCGGCGGGGCTGACGATGCGCGGCGCGCGGAGGCCGGCGGCGCCCGCGACCTCAGCGGTAACTGATGCGGGGGTCGAGCCAGCCATAAAGCAGGTCAGCAATCAGATTGAACAGAATCACCAGGCACGAAAACACGAAGGTCACCGCCATGATGACCGGCGTGTCGTTGCGCAAGATGGCGTCGATCAGCAGGGAGCCGATGCCGGGAATGCGGAAGATCTGCTCGGTGACGATGGCCCCGCCGAAGACCTGCGGCATGGTCAGCGCCACCAGCGTCACCACCGGAATCAACGCGTTGCGCACGATGTGTTTGAACACCACCACGCGTTCGGCCAATCCTTTGCTGCGGGCGGTCGTGACGTAGTCGAGTTTGACCACGTCCAGCATCGAAGAGCGCACATAGCGCGTCCAGCTGGCGCCCTGAAAGAGCCCCAGCACCATCACCGGCATGATCGATTGCTTGATCTGTTGCCACCACCAGTCCCAGCCGCTGGCGCTGATATCGGCGCGAAAGACGAAGGGCAGCCAATCGAGCTTGATCGAGAATAGCAGGATCAACAAGAGCCCGGTGAAAAAGGTGGGCAGCGAGAAGCCGACGAAGGCGAGGGTGCTCGCGATGCGGTCGAACAACGAATAAGGCTTGATGGCGGAAAGAATGCCCACCGGCAATGCGATCGAAAGCGCCAGCACCTGCGAAGCGCCGATGACGGCCAGCGTCACCGGCACACGTTGCCCGATCAAGGTATCGACATTGATCCGGCTGACGAAAGAAAAGCCCCATTCGCCGCGAACCATCGCAAACAGCCAGCGGAAATAGCGCTGCCAGACAGGATCGTCCAAGCCGAAGCTGTGGCGAATGGCCGCCACCACTTCCGGCGGCACATTGGGGTTCTGCACCAGATCACTGAAGGGATCGCCCGGCGCCAATGCCAGCACCACGAACAGCACCGCACTGATACCCAGCAAGCTGGGTATTGCGATCAACAAGCGCCGGACGAGGTACGAACCCACGGGTTAGGCAGGCACGACCACGAGTTGACGCAGAGCGACCAAGCCACGCGGTGTGCGTCGACAGACGCGCACCGCCCGAGTCGCCGCAGCGGAACCGGCTTTGCCGGGCCGCATGGGGCGGCCCCCCTGGGGGGAAGCGCCGCAGGCGCTTCGGGGGGAGGACGTCAAGTCTTGTACCAATTTTGAAGGCCTGAGAAATCGAGGTCCCAACCCGTCAGCGGCTTCACCAGCTTGGTCGACGATCCGCGAATCCGCGGGCGGCTGATCATCGGCACGATGTAGTTGCTCTTGACGACCATGTCGTTCATCTGGATGTACAAGGCCACGCGCTTGACCGGGTCGAGTTCGGCCGACCCGGCCGCGTACAGCTTGTCGTAAGCCGGATCCTGGTAACGCGAGATGTTGCGACTGGCCCACTTGTTGGCTTTGGCCGAGATCTCGTTGGAGAGGTACTGGTCCATGAAGCGCTCGGCGTCGGGCTGCGTCATGGTGGTGGTGTACATCTGCACGTCGCAAAAGAATTTGCCGTAGGTGTCGGGATTGGCGACGTCGCTGCTGAAGAACACGCTGGCCGTGACCTGTTTCAACTCCAGATCGATACCGGCTTTCTGACACGACTGTTTCACCACGGCCTGTTCTTTCTGGCGCAGCGAATTGACTGAGGTCTGGTAGACCAGCTTCAACTTCTTGCCGCCCTTTTCGCGCACACCGTCGCTGCCCTTTTTCCAGCCGGCCGCTTCCAGCACCTGGTTGGCCTTGTCGACGTTGAACTCGAATTTGGTGTTGGGCGAACGGAAGCGGGTCGGGTTGTTCAGGAAGTTGCTGGTGGCAATGCCGGTACGGCCGTAGATGTTTTCCTGGATGCCCTTGCGGTCGACCAGCAGCGCCATCGCTTCACGCACGGCCGGGTCGCTGAACGCGAAATGCTTGCTCTTGATGCTGGCGCGTTCGCCGTCGACTTCGTTCCAGGGGTCGGTCGGGTTCAATTGAATGAACTCGATGTCGCCGCTGGGAACGATGTCGACTTTGCCTTTACCGCCGACTTCCATGCGCTTCAACACGTCGTCTTCGACCTGCAGATTCCAGGCGTAGTCGAACTCGCCGGTCTGCAGCACAGCACGCGCCGCCGAAGGGGCGTCGCCGCCGCCTTTCAACTCGAAGGCGTCGAAGAACGGCCGGTTGGCCATGTGGTAGTCGGTGTTGATGGTGCCGCGCAACGCGTCGCCGGGTCGGAACTCGGTGAACTTGTAGGGCCCGGTACCGACCGGCTTCAGGTTGGTGGGTGCGTCGCGCGACTTGGAGCCCATGTAGTCGGCGAACAGATGCTTCGGAATCACCATGCCCTCGGCCGCGACGAACAGCGTGGCCCAGAACGGCGTCGGCTTCTTGAAAGTGACCTTGATGGTGTGGCTGTCGACCTTGACGACGGTGGCGTCGGCATAGACCTTCAAAGTGACGCAGGCACTGGCCGGGTCCTTGACGAAATCGGCTGTAAACACGCAATCGTCGGCAGTGAAGGGCTTGCCGTCGTGCCAGGTGACGCCCTTCTTCAGTTTCCAGGTGACCGAGGTGCCGTCGGCTGAAAGACCGCCGTTCTCTTTCGTGGGAATTTCGGCTGCCAGGATCGGCAGCAGGTTGCCGTCACCGTCCCAGGAAGCCAGCGGTTCGTAGAAGACGCGCGAGCCTTCCTGGTCTTTGGTGCCGTTGGCGAAGTGCGGCTGTAACAGGGTAGGGCCCTGCCACCAGAGCGTGCGCAACGTGCCGCCGCCACCGCGCTTGGTGGGGGTGTAGGGCGTGGCTGTGGTCTGCGCACCGGCAACGCCCGCATGCATGAGCAACATCGAAGCCATCGGGGCCGTCAGGCCGAGGCCCACCAGCCGGGTGATGAAACTGCGGCGCGGCAGTTCACCGCTGCGCACGGTTTCGATCAGTTGTCGCAGTTCTTGTTCTTGCATGGCGTTTCTCCTGACGGCGGCGCGAAGACCGCAAAGGCTGATTTGAAAGTTTCACGGGGCAGGCCCGGTGAGCCGCATCGTAGCGATTCGCCAGCGCGCCACTATCCGGGTCGGCCCGATGCTCCGCCTTGGTGCGAACCACCTTGCGACGTCCCTCCCAGCGCCTTGGGACCGACCTATGCAAGGAGCGTGCTAGCGCCGCATCGCTGCTCGCGAGACCGGGGTGATACTGCAGCCTGCCACGCACAACACCACGGAGAAACGCGATGCCTGAAGGTCCAGAGGTCGAGTTGTCGGCACCCGCTATCGAGCGCTGGCGGGCCAGCACCACCGGGGTCGATTACGTGCACGTGCTCGACACCGGTGCGCCCGGCCCGAAGGTGATGGTGCAGGCACTGACCCACGGCAACGAGATCTGCGGTGCGATCGCGCTCGACTGGCTGCTGCAGGCAATCCACGCCCCGGCTGCCAACCGATGGCAGCCGCGCTGCGGCAGCCTGACGCTCGCGTTCGCCAATGTCGAGGCCTACGCCCGTTTCGATGTGGCCGACCCGTTCGCGTCCAGGCTGATCGACGAGGACTACAACCGCGTGTGGTCGGACGACACACTGGACGGTCCGCGCGATTCACGGGAACTGCGGCGGGCCCGCGTGCTGCGGCCCTTCGTCGACGCGGCCGACCTGCTGCTCGACATCCATTCGATGAGCGAGCCCTGCGTGCCGTTGATGGTCTGCGGCACGGTCCGCAAGAACGCCGACTTTGCGTGCCGGCTGGGCATGCCCGCCACATTGCTGCTGGACACCGGCCATGCCGCGGGCCTGCGCATGGTCGAGCGGGGCGGCTTCGGCGACCCTACCAGCCCGAAGCACGCGCTGTTGATCGAGTGCGGCCAGCATTGGGAGCGGGCGGCGGCCGACGTGGCGATCGACTCGCTGGTGCGCTTTCTGGGGCTGTGCGGACTGGCCGACGACGCGTGGGTACAGGCCAACCACCGCCTGCCGCTGCCGCAGCGGCAACGTCTGGTGCGGGTGACCGAGGCGGTGGTGGCGCGCAGCGCCGACTTGCGCTTCCTGGTGCCGCCGCTGGGCCTGTCGGTGGTGCCGAAAGCCGGTACCCCGATTGCGCAGGACGGGGACCACATCTGGCGCGCGCCCTACGACGACACCGTGCTGGTGATGCCGGGTACCAAGAAC
>JALYUN010000155.1 GCA_030853725.1 Pseudomonadota bacterium
GCCCAGTGCCAACATCGGCAGCAAGGCACTGGTGCCGGCCGCGTGGGCGGCGGTTTCCGGTGCAATCACGCCTTCGATTTCGCCCTTGCCGAAGTTGTCGCCGCGCTTGCTCATTTTCTTCGCCAGGCCGTAGCTCATGAACGAAGCCGGCGTGGCGCCCCCCGGGGTGATGCCCATCCAGATGCCGACCAGCGAACTGCGCAGCGACGTGACCCAGTATTTCGGCAACTGCTTCCAGGTCTGCCACACCACGGTCGGGTTGATCTTCGCGGCCTTGCCGGAAAACTGCAGCCCTTCTTCCATCGACAACAAGATCTCACCGATGCCGAACAGCCCGATGACCGCGATCAGGAAGTCGAAGCCGCGCATCAATTCCGAAAAGCCGAAGGTCAGCCGCAACTGGCCGGTGACGGTGTCCATGCCGACCGACGCCAGGGCGAACCCGATCCCCATCGAGATCAGGATCTTGAACGGAGACCCCTTCCCCATGCCGACGAAGCTACAGAAAGTCAGCAGGTAAACGGCGAAGAATTCGGCAGAGCCGAACTGCAGCGCGAAGGTGGCCACCATCGGTGCCAAGAACGTGATCATCAACACCGCGACCAGGGCGCCAACGAACGACGACGTAAACGCCGCCGTCAGCGCCTGCCCGGCCTGGCCACGCTGGGCCATGGGGTAGCCGTCGAAGGTGGTCGCCACCGACCACGGCTCACCCGGAATATTGAACAGGATCGAGGTGATGGCGCCGCCGAACAGGGCGCCCCAGTACAGGCAAGACAGCATCACGATGGCCGACGTGGGCGACATCGTGAAAGTCAGCGGCAGCAGGATCGCCACGCCGTTGGCGCCGCCCAGACCCGGCAGCACCCCAATCAGCA
This sequence comes from Pseudomonadota bacterium, assembly GCA_030853725.1. GTDB lineage: Bacteria > Pseudomonadota > Gammaproteobacteria > Burkholderiales > Burkholderiaceae_C > Rubrivivax. The sequence continues at coordinate 879 of JALYUN010000155.1, forward strand.
CCCCGAGGATGATGCCGATGAACATCAGGCCGATGTGGGCCGGCGTCAAGATGACCGCGAAGCCATGCATCAGTGAACTCAGGCTTTCCATGTCATTCGGCTCCGGAGGATGGTGCGATCAGTAGCCCGTGAAGCCCAGCAGGTCGAGCGTGCCCTTGTAGAGCGGCACCTTGAACCAGACCTCGAACATCAGGAAGAAGAACACCATCACCACCACACCCAGCGCCACACTCTTGAGCGGCGAATACTTGCCCAACACGATCATGAAAAGCGCGATGTAGATCGCCGAAGCAACGTAGATGCCCAGGAACACCATGGCAAAGACATAGATCACAGCCGGCACGATCACCGACAGCACCCGACTCAGCTGCACCCGGTTGACGAAGCCGCCGGTGTCGCGCGTTTTCTTGACCATGGACTGCCAGAACACACCCACCGCCGAGATGCAGACGATCAGACCGATGTAGAACGGGAAGTAACCGGAGCCGGGGCCGTCGTCGGTCCAGCCGGCGCCCAGCCGCAACGCTTCCATGACCACCACCGCGCCGGCGATGAAGATGATGACGGCGACGATCGCGTCGACGCGGTAGTTCGCGATCAAGGCCGGGCCTTCGTCGACTTCGGCGATATCGTGTTCGGACATGGTGTGCTCTTCGGAAACAGGAGAACCGGGCCAGGCCGCCGACTACTGCCGGTGGCCTGAAGCTTCAACCCAGAGCGGGACCCGCCAAGCCGGCCCCGCGCAAGCCGATTACTTGGCCATGAAGCCAGCGTCGGTCATCAGTTTCTTGTGGGCCGCTTCGGTTTCGGTCAGCCACTTGGTGAATTCCGGGCCCGACAGCGCGGTGGTGTTGAAGGCACCCTTGGACATGAAGTCCTTCCACTCTGGCGTTTCACGCACCTTTTTCATCACGTCGGCGTAATAAGCCACCTGGTCAGGCGTAGCACCCGGGCTCGTGAAGATGCCGCGCAGCATGGTGTAGTCGGTCGGTACACCGGACTCCTTGCAGGTCGGAATGTCGTTCCAAGACATGGTCTCGGTGATCTTTTCCTTGTAAGGCATGCGCTGGTCATCGAACACGCACAGCGGGCGCAGCTTGCCGGCGCGCCACTGCGAGACGGCTTCGATCGGGTTGTTGACCGTCGAGTCGATGTGCTTGCCTACCAACTGCACCGCCACCGCGCCACCGCCCTTGAACGGGATGTAGATGAACTTGGTTCCGGTGGCTTTCTCGAGCCCCACGGTGATGATCTGGTCTTCCTGCTTCGAGCCGGTGCCACCCATCTTCATCTTGTTCGGACCCGCCGCCTTGACCGCGTCGATGTAGTCCTTGGCGGTCTTGTAAGACGTGTCGGCGTTGACCCACAGCACGAACTGGTCCAGCGCCATCATCGTCACCGGCGTCAGGTCCTTCCAGTTGAAGGGCACGCCCGTGGCCATCGGAGTGGTGAACAGGTTGGACAGCGTGATGATGATCTTGTTCGGATCGCCCTTCGCTTCCTTCACGTCCATGAAGCCTTCGGCACCGGCGCCGCCCGACTTGTTGACGACGATCACCGACTCTTTCATCAGCTTGTGCTTGACGATGATGCCCTGGATCAAACGGGCCATCTGGTCGGCACCGCCACCGGTACCGGCCGGCACCACGAACTCCACCGGCTTGGTCGGCTCCCAGGCCAGCGCGGGCCCGGCCGCCGTGGCGAACAGCGCCGCGGCGGCAAAAGAAAGGATGGTGGCCGAAGGCCGGGCGACTCGATTGTCGTCACGCATGGTTGTCTCCTGTCGCTGTGTCGCGAATGGCTAAAAAGGAAAGCTCGACATCGGGCCCGCATCGGCGGGTCCGGCATCACCGAAGCATCGTCAGACCGATGCACCTGAATTCGATTGACCGGAGTCAACTTCCAGCCAACCCGACTGATCGTTAACCCGGGCTGTCGTCGGGCCGTTTCAGCAGCCTTTCGGCAAACTTCAGCGTGGCGGCGTCGACCACCGGCCAACGTGTTCCGGCCTCCGCTTCGACCGTGCAGGCCCGCAGCATCCGGCGCAACACATCGGCATGCGGCAGCACCGGGCCGGCGAAGCGAACGGTGTCGGCGGCGGCCACCACCAGCGTCGGAAAGGTCTCGACATCGACTTCGCCCAGCAAGTCGGCGTCGTCTTCGATGTCGACCCAATGCCACTGCAGGTCGACCCCGGCTTCGGCGAATTCGCGCGCCACTTGTTCCTGCACGGCGCGGTAGTCGTCGCACAGCCGGCACCAGGCGGCGCACAAACAAGCGACATGGGTCGTGGCCACGCGTTCAGCCGCCTGTTCGACCATGCCGGCTTCGGTGACCACGGCAACGACGCATGGGCGCCCGATTCAGCGGGCAGCCAGCACCGCGTCGACGCCGTTGTTTGCGAGCCGGTCGGCGCGCTCGTTGCCCGGGTCACCGGCGTGGCCCTTGACCCAGCGCCATTGCACCGCGTGGCCCTGGTTCAGGGTGTCGAGTTGCTGCCAGAGTTCCACGTTCTTGACCGGCTTCTTGTCGGCCGTGAGCCAGCCGCGGGTCTTCCAGCCGTGGATCCATTTCGTGATGCCGTCCTTGACATAGACGCTGTCGGTGTAGACCACCACTTGGCAACGTTCGCGCAGCGTTGCGAGCGCCTGAATCACCGCCGTCAGCTCCATGCGGTTGTTGGTGGTGTGGGGCTCGCCGCCGAACAACTCTTTCTCGTGTTCGCCGCTCTTGAGCCAGGCGCCCCAGCCACCGGGGCCGGGGTTGCCGCGGCAGGCGCCGTCGGCGTAGATCACGACTTCAGTCAATCGACGCTCCCTCTGGATGTTCAGTACGCACGGTCTCGTTCACCGGGCCACGCTGGGTGGCCACCGCCGGTGCAGCGCGGCTCGCGCGCTTCGGCGTCGGCATCAAACCCACAAGCCGCATGCCGCGCACGCGCTTGACGGCCACCATGAAATAGACACTGCCCAGCACCGGCCACCAACGGTCACCCAGCGGGTCCACCCAGGCGAAACGCTGCAGCCACTGGTCGCTGCGCAACGGCGGGCGCCAACAACCGAAGCGGCCGACCTCGACTTCGAAACCCAACAAGCGCATCCAGTCGCGCAGCCGCCAATAGCCCAGGAACTCACCGGCGCGCGGCAGGAACAAGCTCGCACTGCGACCGAAGCCAGCGCCGCGGCGCACGCGGCCCGCGCGCTGGCGCAGGCCCCACAGGCTGGCCGGGTTGAAGCCGGTGACAACGATGCGGCCTTCGGGTACCAGCACGCGTTCGACTTCCCGCAGCGTCTGGTGCGCGTCGCGCGCCAGCTCCAGCGCATGGGGCAGCACCACCAAGTCGATGCTCGCATCAGGAAACGGCAGCGCATCGAATTCGCAATGCAATGAAACAGCCTGCGACAGCGGCTGGGTGTCGAAGGCAGCGTCGGGCGCAGGCGATGGCGGCAGCCCTTGCGGCAAGATCAGGGAGTTACTCGCCACCCAACGGTGCAGCATGCGGTTGGCGCGCAAGCCACTCATTTCCGGCAAGCCCAACTGCAAAGCGTGAAAGCCGAAGGCGTCGGCCACCGCATGATCGAGCCGGTCCTGTTCCCATTCGAGCAGATAGCGCCCCGGCGCGCTTTGCAGCCAGGACCCCATCTCTATAATCGGTTCCTCTCGCATGATCAATCTGCTGGCGCTGCGCGCTTTCTCCGACAACTGCTTCTGGATGCTGCATGACGGCGGACAAGCCGTGGTGGTCGATCCGGGGGCTGACGCAGCGGTTGATACCGCGCTGGCCGAGCCTGAGCCGACTCCTGCGGGCATTCTAGTAACGCATTGCCGAGACCACCCGGTGGGCGGCAGCTATGCAACGCGCGGCTTGCCCAACGGCTCCTTGTACTGCGCCGTTGGCGAATCGATGCCCGAGCCGTTCAAGCCCTTCGAGCCCTCAGTGCCCGTAGTGCGCCTCGACGACGGCGCCCGTCTCCAGCGGCCGGCCCTGCCCCCCAACCACGACGCAGTGTCGGTCTACACCGCCCTGCCCGAATGGAAGAACCAATTCCGATGACGACTTCAAAGCGCGCACCCACCGCGCCCGCCTACCTGACGGCCACGCTCACGGCCACGCTGCTGATGCTCGGGGGCTGCGCCAATCTGCAAGGCTCCGGCTCGGCAGACCCCTCACGCGAGGCCACCGCCACCGCACCCGCCGTAACCACACCCGGAACGCCCACCCGGCCAGCGCCGGCGGTGGCCACTGCGGCACCAGCGCCGTCGGCCGACGCACTGCCTCCGCTGGCGAACGACGCCTCCATCGTCGACATCACCACGGTGCCCCTGCTGCCGCGCACCCGGCTCGACCCCGACCAGGACGCGCGCCGCACCGACCTGTGGCAGCGCGTGCGAAACGGCTTCCAGATGCCCGACCTGCAGGACGAATACGTCGCCAAGTGGGAGCAGTGGTACGCGAGCCGCCCCGACTACGTGCAACGCATGACCGAACGCGGCGGTCGTTACTTGTTCTACATCGTCGAAGAAGTGCAACGCCGCGGCATGCCGACCGAACTGGCGCTGCTGCCGTTTATAGAAAGCGCGTTCAATCCGCAGGCCACCTCGCAGGCACGCGCTTCGGGCATGTGGCAGTTCATGCCGGCCACCGGCAAGGACTTCGAGCTGCACCAGAACCTGTTTCGTGACGACCGGCGCGACGTGCTGGCCTCGACCCAGGCCGCTCTCGACTACCTGCAAAAGCTCAACACCCTGTTCGACGGTGACTGGCAGCTCACGCTGGCAGCCTACAACTGGGGCCAAGGCAATGTGTTGAAGGCCATGGAACGCAATCGCCGGGCCGGCAAGCCCACCGACTATTCCAGCCTGTCGATGCCGACCGAGACCCGCGAATACGTGCCGAAGCTGCAGGCGGTCAAGAACATCATCGGCCAGCCGGCGCTGTATTTGCTGAGTCTTCCGCCGTTGGAGAACCACCCGTTTTTCTTGAGCGTGGCGATCGAACGCGACATCGATGTGGCGCTCGCGGCACGGCTTTCGGGCTTGTCGCTCGGGGCTTTCCAGGAACTTAATCCGCAGATGAACAAGCCGGTGATCCTGGCCGCGGGCACGCCACAAGTGCTGCTGCCCTACGACAACGCCAACCAGTTCCTGCGAGCGCTGGCGCGCCACGACGGCGCGCTCGCCACCTGGACCGCATGGGTTGCACCCCGCACGATCAAGGTGGCGGAAGCCGCCCGCCTCACCGGCATCAGCGAATCGGAACTGCGGCAGGTGAACCACATTCCGCCGCGGATGCTGGTCAAGCGAGGCTCCACCCTGCTGGTGCCGCGCCCACCCGGGATCACCGTCGACGTGGCCGAGCACATTGCCGACAACGGCAACTTGGCGCTGGCGCCCGAGACGCGGCCGCTGCGGCGGGTGGCCTTCAAGGCCGGGCGACGGGGCGACAGCGTGAGTGCCGTGGCCCGCCGCTACCGGGTCAGCGCCTCACAGGTGGCCCAATGGAACGGCGTGAAGAGCACCGCCCACTTCAAGGCCGGCCAGACCGTGGTGGTGATGCTGCCGCCGAGCCGCACTTCCCTACGGCCGGCTCGCCGCACGGCGAAAGCCGGCAGCGGTGCTTCGAGCGTCAAGCAGGTCAGCACACGCAACCCGTCGGCACGCACTTCGCGCCCGGCGAAGCCTTCGAAGCGGCGCGTCAAACGGGGCCGATAGACACGCCCGGACAGCCGCTCAGACGGCGCCGAGGAAGTCGCGCTTGCCGATCTCGACACCGGCATGGCGCAACAACGCAAAGGTAGTGGTCAGGTGAAAGTACAGGTTCGGCAACACAAAATGCTTGAGGTAGTTTTCGCCGTTCATGCGCAGCGGCTCGCCTTGTTGCCGGGGCAGCACGATCTCACGCGATTGCGATCCCTCGAACTTCGCAGCCGGCACGCTCTGCACGTAGTCGATGGTCTTCTGCAGTCGCGCGCCCAGGTCGGCCAGCGTGGCTTCGTTGTCTTCCCACTTCGGCACGTCGGCTCCGGAAAGCCGCGCCGCGCAACCCTTGGCGCCATCACTTGCGATCTGGATCTGGCGAGTGAATGGCAGCATGTCGGGTGCCAGGCGCAAGCCCAGGTAGTTGGCACTGTCGAACTTGCGCGCATCGGCATGGGCTTGCGCCTTGTCGAGCCAAACGCGGGCATTGCCCAACATGTGCACGAAGACCGGTACGCTGGCGTCATACATTGAAAGGCTCATGGCATGTCTCTTGAAATGGTAAGGATCGCCGATCGTAGGGCAGGCGCAGAATGAATGCGGCCTCCATGAACATCATCATCCTCGACGATTACCAGGACGCGGTGCGCAAGCTGCAGTGCGCCTCGATGTTGGAGAGCCTGAACGCCAAGGTCTTCACCAATACCGTCAAGGGCATCGGCCAGTTGTCGGTGCGGCTGCGCGACGCCGACGTGCTGGTGCTGATCCGCGAGCGCACGCACTTCCCGAAAGCGCTGCTGGAAAAGCTGCCCAAGCTGAAGTTGATCTCGCAGACCGGGCGCATCGGCTCGCACGTCGACGTGGAAGCAGCCACCCGGCTGGGCATTGCGGTAGCCGAAGGTTCGGGTTCGCCCACCGCGGCGGCCGAGCTGACCTGGGCGCTCACGATGGCTGCCATGCGGCGGTTGCCGCAGTACATCGGCAACCTGAAGCACGGCGCCTGGCAGCAGAGCGGGCTGAAGTCGGCTTCGATGCCACCGAACTTCGGCGTGGGCATGGTGTTGGCCGGCAAGACCTTGGGCGTTTGGGGCTACGGCAAGATCGGCCGCCTGGTGGCTGGTTACGGCCGCAGCTTCGGCATGCAGGTGCAGGTCTGGGGCAGCGAGGCTTCGCGCCAGCGCGCCATCGCCGATGGCCATACCGCGGCCGAAAGCTGCGAAAGCTTCTTCCAGAGCAGCGATGTGCTGAGCCTGCATCTGCGCTTATCGGACGCCACACGCGGCATCGTCACGCTCGACGCCCTGTCGCAGATGAAGCCCACGGCGCTGCTGGTGAATACATCGCGCTCCGAACTGCTGGAGCACAACGCACTGGTGGCGGCACTGAACCGCGGGCGCCCGGGCCTGGCGGCGGTGGACGTGTTCGAGTCAGAGCCGATCCTGCAAGGCCACCCGCTGCTGCGGCTGGAGAACGCGGTGTGCACGCCGCACATCGGTTATGTCGAACAAGACAGCTATGAGATGTACTTCAGAGCGGCGTTCCAGAACGTGCTCGACTTCATCGCCAAGACGCCGCACAACCTGGTCAATCCCGAGGCATTGAAGGTTCTGCGCTGATGGGCCCTGCCGAGCCGCTGGCGCCGGGGCTGGCGGCGCCGGCGTCGCTCAGCGCCTTGTTCATGGCCTTCACGCGGCTGGCGCTGCAGGGCTTCGGTGGTGTGCTGCCGGTGGCACAGCGCGAACTGGTCGAGCGGCTGCGCTGGGTGACGCGCGAACAGTTCCTGGAAATGCTCTCGGTGGGGCAGGTGCTGCCAGGGCCGAACGTGATCAACCTGGCGTTGATGATCGGCGACCGCTTCTATGGCGTCCGCGGTGCGGTGGTGGCCGTGGCCGGCATCACCGCAGCGCCGACGATGGTGGTGTTGCTGCTGGCCGCACTGGCTGCGCACTGGCGCAACGAGCCGATGGTGGTCGGCGCGCTGCGCGGCATGGGAATCGCCGCAGCCGGATTGGTGCTGGCGACAGCGATTCGCCTGGGCATGGGGCTGCGCCACAACCCGCTCGGTCCGGCCCTGTGCGCACTGTTCGTCGTGTTGACCGCGGTGGCGATCGGGGGGCTGCGCTGGCCCCTGGTGTGGGTGGTGCTGGCAGTGGGCGCGGCGTCGGTGGTGCTGGCATGGCGGCGGATTTCGCCTTGAGCATTCGACGGTCCTCGAACCGCAGATGAATGACTCGCTCGTCTGGCTGTGGGGCCCTGCAACCTTCGACGGCGCCGCGTGGCTGGCTCTGCTCGGACACTTTGCCGTGCTCTCGTTGCTGGCCATCGGCGGCGCCATGGTCACGGCGCCGGGCATGCACCGCTTCGTGGTCGACCAAACGGGCTGGCTTAGCGACGGCCAGTTCACGGCATCCGTGGCGTTGGCGCAGGCCGCCCCCGGGCCGAATGTGCTGGTGGTAGCGGTGCTCGGCTACAACGTGGGCGGGTTGGCCGGCGTGATCGCGACGATGGCGGGCATTTTGCTGCCATCCAGCACATTGACCTTCGTCGTCAGCCGCTACGGTGCACGCGAACACGCAGCGCCGGCGCTGCGTGCCATCACCACGGGCCTGGCGCCGCTGACGATCGGCCTGCTCGGCTCCACCGGCTGGATCCTGCTGGACCCGACTCGGACCCGCGCAGACACCTGGCTGCTGGTGGCGCTCACGCTGCTGCTGATGCTGCGAACCCGCCTGAGCCCGCTCTGGCCGATCTGCATCGGCGCCATTGCCGGTATCGCCGGCTGGGTTTGAAGGTCAGGGCGAGCGCCGCAGCTTGAGCATCGGCAGCACGCCGTCGCCCAGCGTGCCACGGCGGAAGGGCCTGAAGCCCAACAAGGCATACAGCGCCAGGGCTGGCGCGTTGCCCGCCGCCGTGGTCACGCAGAACGCCATACCCGGCCCGCGCCGCAGCGCCTCGGCGAGCAACGCGCTCGCGACGCCGCGGCGCTGGTGGTGCGGGTGAACCACCAGCGCATTGATCGAAAGGTGGTCGGCTTCGGTGTCGGGCCCGATCGCGATCACACCTTCGAGCGTCCCGGCACGCAGCGCGCCGATGTGAAAGTCTCCACTGCGCTGAATGTCGTGCGCCGAACGTTGCAGCGGTGGGAAGACGGCGAGCCCAATCAGCGCCGCTTCCTGTTCGTAAGCCGGCAGCCAGACAGCATGGATGCGCGCGGCGACTTGCGGATCGCGGTGGTCCAGGGGCTCGACCGACAAGTCGGCCGGCGACGGGTTCATGCCGCGCCGATCCGACGCTGCCGCAACGCTTCGTACAAACACACACCCGCAGCCACCGACACGTTCAGGCTTTCGACCGCACCGGCCATCGGAATGCGCACCACCTCATCACTGCGCTGCCGCGTCAGATGGCGCAGCCCGGCTCCTTCAGCGCCCAATACCAGCGCCACCGGCCCGCGCAAGTCCAGGTCGTAGAGCGTGCGCTCGGCGTCGTCGGCGGCGCCGATCACGCGGATGTCGCGGTCTTTCAATTCGGTCAGCGTGCGTGCCAGGTTGGTCACCATCAGATAGGGCACCGTTTCGGCAGCGCCGCTGGCCACCTTGGCGACCGTGGCATTCAGGCCGACCGCATGGTCCTTCGGTGCCACCACCGCGTGCGCACCGGCGCCGTCGGCCACGCGCAGGCAGGCGCCCAGGTTGTGCGGGTCGGTGACGCCGTCGAGCACCAGCACCAGCGCCGCGCCGATTGCGTCGTCCAGCACTTCGTCCAGCGAATGGTGCTGCGGCAGCGGCGTAACGCGCGCCACGACACCCTGGTGGCGCGCCGCACCAGCGGCCGACGTGCTGCCGACCAGGCCCGCCAGGCGTTCGGTGTCGCTGTCGACGATCTTGACGCCAGCGTCACGCGCGCGCTGCACGAACTGGCGCATGCGGGCGTCACGGCGCGTGCTGTCGACATGAACTTCGAGAACCGAGACCGCCGCGGTCTTGATGCGCACGGTCACGGCGTGAAAGCCGAACAGCAGCCTGGTATTCACCGCAAATCCGCGGTAGCGAAATCGCCGGGGTGCAGCGCGATCGACTCGCCATGGGGCGTACGGTCGGCCGCTGCGTCCCAGGCCGCCGCGCAACGCTGCAGTTCGGTCTGCGAGGCAACGCCCTTCGATGCCACCAATTGCTCCAATGCCGCCAGCCAATGCCGGTAGTAGAGCGTGGCCTCGTCTTCGTCGGTGACCGCGTCGTGGGGTGCCGCAATCTGCAGCGCCAGAGCCTGCGCCCACTCCGGCCACGTGAACACAGCGCGCGCATGCAGATGCACCGCCATTGCGAAAGCTTGTGCCTGCCAGGGCTCGGCGAATACCGGTTCAGGTCCGGGTCCCGCCGGGCCCACCACGGGCCGGTGCGCGGTTGCGGCTGTCGATGTCACGCCGGCTCCATATACGGGTCCCAGGCATCGATCGACACCGACAAGCCAGGCGCCGATTCGGCACCCCAAAGCTCGCTGCCTTCGAAGGCCACGGTGTAGAGCCAGCACGGCTGCTCGCCCTGCCCGGGCCCTTGCGCATAGGCATGGGTGTCTGCGAAGACATGGGCGCCATGGGCGGCGGTCACCACGCCGCGCTTGCCGCGCGCGTAGCCCGGCAGTCGAGTGTGATGCGACACCGCGCCGGTACGCATCCGCACCGTGCTGCCGACCTTGAAGCGGGGCGGTACTTCGGTAGTTCGGGCCGTCGCCGAACCGCGTGCCAGCACCGCCGGCACATCCGCCGCATGCAGGGTGCGCGAAAGCGGCGGGCCGGGCTGCGTCGCATGGCCGGCGCGCAGCTCGTCTGCGCTGAGCATGCCGCGTTCGTTCAGCAGCCGCTCCATCGCGCCGACCCAGATCTGGTAGTACGAGCGCTCGGCATAGTCGGGCAGGGTTTCGCGTGCGGCGCGGCTCTGGTCGATGTTCCAGGTGCCGGTGGCGCCCATCGCCAGTGTCAGGGCGAGCGCGCGTGGTTCCCAATCGGCATGGAACCACTCGTCTTCGGGCTCGGGGACGACCGCGCCGTGACTGATTTGGCCACCCAGGTCAGCATGGGTCTGGTAGGTCATGGCTGCACCACCAAGCCGGTGCCGATCATCGAGTCGCGGGTCACCAGCGCAGCGAGTGCGGCTTCGTCCAGGTGTTCGCTGCCGGCGGGTCTTTGGGGCAACACCAGGTAGCGCAATTCGGCGGTCGAATCCCAGACCCGGATCGCTGTTTCCGGCGCCAGCACCACGCCGAAATCGGCCAGCACGCCGCGCGGGTCGCGCACCGCACGCGAGCGGTACGGCGCGCTCTTGTACCAGGTGGGCGGCAGGCCCAGCACCGGCCACGGATAGCAGCTGCACAGGGTGCAGACCACCAGGTTGTGCTGCTGGTCGGTGTTGACAACGACCTGCATGTGCTCGCCCTGCCGGCCGCTGTAGCCGAGCGAGGCGATGGCCGCACTGCCGTCTCGCAGCAGCCATTCGCGGTATTCGGCATCGACCCACGCCCGGGCCACCACACGGGCACCGTTGCGCGGGCCGATCCGCGTTTGGTAGGTATCGATCAACAGGTCGAGCGCGGCCGGGTCGACATAGCCTTTCTCGCTCAGCACCGTCTCTAGCGCGCGCACCCGCAGGTCGTACTCGCCCAGGTGGCTGTGATCCTGCTTGCCCGCATGCTCGTGCACGTGTTGGTCATCGTGGACGTGCGCGTGGTCGTGCTCGTGGGGAATGCGGGGGTCTGTGCTCATCGGCGCGATGCTAAAGGACGCGCCACCCCGAAAGAGCCGGCGTCGCGCACACCGCTGCTAGTCTTCTGCTCCCACACAGCCCCCGCCCGTCGGACCGATCCATGACGCTCCCACCGATGCAACCGCTGCAGGACTGGCGCGCGCACGCGCCCGAAGACATGCTGCGGCGGGCGCTGGACTTTCGCGCCGAAATCTCAAGGCGGCGCAGCGTGCGCGACTTCGAAACCCGCGAAGTGCCGCGCGCGGTGATCGAGCAGTGCCTGCTCGCTGCCGGCACCGCGCCTTCGGGTGCCAACCAGCAGCCGTGGTTCTTCTGCGTGGTGACCGACGCTGAACACAAGCGCCGCATTCGGCTCGCGGCTGAAGCCGAAGAGCGCGACTTCTATGCCGGCCGCGCGCCGGCCGAATGGCTCAAGGCTTTGGCACCGCTGGGCACCGACGCCAGCAAGCCGTTTCTGGAAGAAGCGCCGGTGTTGATAGCCATCTTTGCGCAGAAGTACGGCGTGGATGCCAACGGCGAACGCTTCAGCCACTACTACGTGCCGGAATCGGTCGGCATTGCCACCGGCTTCCTGATCGCGGCGTTGCACCACGCGGGTCTGGCCACCTTGACCCACACCCCGAGCCCGATGGGTTTCCTGAGCCGCATCTGCGAGCGCCCGTCGTCCGAAAAGCCGGTGATCCTGCTGGTGGTGGGCTATCCGAAGCCCGGCTGCGAAGTGCCCGTGCACGGCGGCATCAAAAAGCCGCTGAACGCCATGGCACGCTGGCTGTCCGAAGCGCCGCCGAGCGACTTACCACCATCCCAGTGAGCGCCCGCCCAGGATGGCGCCGATCAGCACCGGCTGATGGATCATGTAGAAGCTCAGTGAATGGCGCCCCAGCCATGCCAGTGGGCGCAAAGGTTGCAGCACCGCAGGCAGCGCGTCGCTGACCCAGCGGCGCCGGTTGCCCATCAGCCACTGCCCGGCGGCAAGCCCCCACAGCATCACACCCAGCCACGGCAGCAGCGGCACCCAGTCTTCGGTCACCGGCTTGTGCGTCACGAGCCCGACCCAGTTGGTCCAGCGGCTGTCGAAGAACGGTGCCGCGATCCAGTGCGGCAACAGCAGCGCCGTCGCGCCGAGCGGCCACAGCCAGGCGCCCAGCGGTGCCAACAACCGGGCCACGATCAGCATCACCGCCATGCCGTGCAACACGCCGAAGCTGATCCAGCTTCGCGGAAACATCAACGCCGAACCGGCGCTGACCAGCAGTGCACAAACGACCACCTGCGCCCAGCGCCTCCAGAACCGCCGCCATCCGCTGCCCGCATCCAGCGCGGCCGCCTGCCCGACACCGGCGCACAGCAGGAACAGCGTGACGATGCAGGCGCGCTGCACGGTCCAGAACGGGTCGCCCAGAAAGTTCTGATGCGGGCGCATCAGGCCGTACACATTCAGGTCGAAGCTGAAGTGGAATGCCGCCATCCAGACGACGGCCGCACCGCGCAACGCGTCGAGCCGGTCGAAGCGGGCGAAGCGGTCGTATGGCGGTATGACCTCTACTCGTGAATGCGTTGGGTCGCGCGCGTGCATGGTTCGAAGACGAATGGTCTGCAAATTCTGACAGCAGGCCGTGCAAGACAAATCCGGCGCCAGCCTACAACCAGGTTGCCAATATTCGTCTACGGTTAGTGGTCCATTACAGATCTGAGCTGAAATGTTGGGTCTGCTGAACCGACCCATCGGTATCTGCATCTGTCGCAGGTAAGCGTCTATCGCTACCGTGCTCATTTCAAAGGAGAAAACCCATGACCCGTCGCAACTGGCTCAGCTTTCTGTCTGCCCTCGGACTTGCCCCCGTCGCGGCCAGGGCCGTCGCAGCATCGGCCCCGGTCCGCGCCGACAAAGTCGTGCTGACCGACGCCCAATGGAAGCAACGTCTGGCACCTGCCGCCTATGGGGTTCTACGCAACGAAGACACCGAGCGCGCGGGCAGTAGCCCGCTGAACCAGGAGAAACGCGCGGGCGTTTTCCAATGTGCTGGCTGCGCGCTGCCGTTGTTCTCGTCGGCCGCGAAGTTCGAAAGTGGCACCGGCTGGCCCAGCTTCTTCCAGCCGCTGGACAACGCGGTCGCCAGCAAAACCGACTTCAAGATGATCCTGCCGCGCACCGAGTACCACT
>JALYUN010000033.1 GCA_030853725.1 Pseudomonadota bacterium
GTGCGTGACCTCGCGCGGGCTGCGGTACTCGATCGGGATCTCGCGCAGACCGTCTTGCAGATTCAGGTCCAGCGTCGAGGTCGGCATGGCCACGTAGAACGGCACCCCGTTGTCATGCGCCGCCAGCGCTTTCAGGTACGTGCCGATCTTGTTGCAGACATCACCGCGAGCGGTCACGCGGTCGCATCCGACCAGCACCAGGTCGATCTGCCCGCGCTGCATCAGGTGACCGCCGGCGTTGTCGCAGATGACGGTATGCGGCACGCCGGCCTGCATTAGTTCCCAGGCGCTCAGGCTCGCACCCTGGTTGCGTGGCCGGGTCTCGTCGACCCAGACATGCAATGGCAGACCGGCTTGCTGCGCGAGGTAGATTGGCGCGGTGGCGGTGCCCCATTCGATAGTGGCCAGCCAGCCGGCGTTGCAGTGCGTCAGGACCTGCACCGGGCCGGGCTTGCAGTCGGCCATGGCCTGCAGCAGCGCCAGACCGTGGCGGCCGATCGCGTGGTTGACCTGTACGTCGGCTTCGGCGATGGCATCGGCTTCGTCCCACGCGGCCTGGCGCCGTTGGTCCGAAGGAAGTGGACGCAGCCGCCGCAGCATCCGCTCCAGTGCCCAAGCCAGGTTGACCGCGGTCGGACGCGATTCATGCAGCCTGGCGGCGCTGGCTTCGAGCGAAGCATCTAGTGCATCGGCGTTCATCTGCAGCGCCAGTCCGTAAGCAGCGCAGGCGCCGATCAACGGCGCGCCGCGAACCCACATCTCGCGAATGGCGGTGTCCACGTCACCCACGGTGCGCAGGTTTTCGAAATGCAGTCGGTGCGGCAGCAGGCGTTGGTCGATCACGCGCACCGCGTCACGCGTGACGGCGGCGCGCAGGGGCCGCACGTGATCGTTGTCGACCTTCAACCGCTGGCGCTCAGCACGCGTCCGGCGACGCCGCGCAGCCGTTCGACCATCACCGGGTCGCGAGACTCGGGCGCCGTGATCAGCGCGTGGTCCAGCACATGGCGGCAGGCGCAAGCCGCCGCATGAGCGTCCGCAGTGATGACCCCAGCCAGCCCGGCCACCAGGGTCTTCGCAACCGCTGCATTGCCCAGCAACACGCGGATCACCGCGTCCACCGTCACTGCATCGTGCGCCGGGTGCCAGCAGTCGAAGTCGGTGACCATCGAGATGGAGCAGTAGCACAGCTCGGCTTCGCGCGCGAGTTTGGCCTCGGGCATGTTGGTCATGCCGATCACGCTGGCGTTCCACGACCGGTAGAGCTGCGATTCGGCCAGGGTGGAGAACTGCGGCCCTTCCATCACCACGTAGGTGCCGCCGCGCACATGCGGCACGTCCTGCTGCGCCAGCGCCGCCTGCACATGGTCACCCAGTCGCGAGCACACCGGCTGCGCCATCGGCACATGGGCTACCAACCCAGTGCCGAAGAAGCTCTTGGCGCGTGCGAAGGTACGGTCGATGAACTGGTCGACGACGACGAACGTGCCAGGGGAAAGCTCGGCACGCAAACCGCCCACGGCCGATAACGACAGCACATCGGTCGCGCCCAGACTCTTCAACGCAGCGATGTTGGCGCGGTAGTTGACTTCGTTGGGCGGTATTCGGTGACCGCGGCCGTGGCGCGGCAGGAAAGCGAGCTGGGCGCCGTTCAGGCGCCCCATGTAGACCTGGTCCGAAGGCGCGCCCCAGGGGGTTTCGACATCGACCCATCGGGTTTCCGAAAGTCCGGGCAGGTCGTACAGGCCACTGCCACCGATGATGGCGAGAACGGGTTCGGTCATGGTGGGTGATCCCTTGTCGACGGTTGTTTGGCTTCAGGCGTTGGCCGACTCGCGCAGGCTGCGGGCTTCGCTCGCCAGCCGCTGCACCTCATTTGGAGTGCGCATGCGCAGCCGGTGGTCGGACCAGACCTGACGCCAGCGGCGAGCACCGGGCTGGCCATTGCGCAGGCCCAGCATGTGGCGTGCGGCACCGGCCCAGTTGATACCTTGCTGGGCCAACTGGCTGAGGTAGTCGACCATCGTGTCTTCGACCGCGTCACGGTCCGGTTGGTGCGCGGTGTCGTCGAAAAAACGGGCATCCCAAGACGCCATCGACCACGGCTCGTGATACGCCTGCCGACCGACCATCACGCCGTCCAGCTGCATCAGCTGCTCGGCGATCTGGCTTTCGTTCTGGATGCCGCCGTTGACGATGAAGCGGAGTTCCGGGAATTCCGCGCGCAGCCGGTGCACCATGGCATGGCGCAGCGGCGGCACTTCGCGGTTCTGCTTCGGGCTCAAGCCTTGCAACCAGGCATTGCGAGCGTGGACGATGAAGACGTTGCAGCCACCGCGTTCGGCCACCGTGCCCACGAAGTCACGTAGAAAACCGTGGTCGCGCTCGTCGCCGTGTTCACGGTCGATACCGATACGGTGCTTGACCGTCACCGGCAGGCTGCAGGCGTCGCGCATGGCGCGCACGCAGTCGGCCACCAGCATCGGCTCGGCCATCAGGCAGGCACCGAAAGCGCCGCGCTGAACGCGGTCGCTGGGGCAGCCGCAGTTGAGGTTGACTTCGTCGTAACCCCATTGCGCGGCCAACCGCGCGCAGTGCGCCAGATCAGACGGATCACTGCCCCCGAGTTGCAACGCCAGCGGGTGTTCAGAAGCGTTGAAGTCCAGGTGGCGCGGCACGTCGCCGTGCAGCAACGCGCCGGTGGTAACCATTTCGGTGTAGAGCCGCGCGTGGCGGGTGATCAGGCGGTGGAAATGGCGGCAGTGGCGATCGGTCCAGTCCATCATCGGAGCGACGGACAGGCGCCAGGGGCTGAAGGATTGATTCAATTGCACTGCTCTTCTTTTCGCCGGTCCGAACAGACACGGAACGAAGCGATGAATTTTTTCGATGCGCGCGAGGCGGTTTCGGCATGTTAAACACCCGTCACCACCCGCCGCTTCACGGCTGCCCGCTGACCAAGCGCTTGCCGACCGCAGCAGCCGGGAAACGACAATCCGCATATTCATGCAGCCAACCAAAGCACCTGCCGTGACCCCGACCGCGATCGAAGCCTGGCACGCCATCGTCCAGTCCCGCGACCCTTCCGGGCTCGACGCGCTGCTGGCACCCGACGCCGTGTTCGTTTCGCCCATCGTGCACAGCCCGCAGCGCGGGCGCGCAGTGCCGCGGGCCTATCTCGCTGCGGCGCTGCAGGTTTTCGGCAACCCGTCGTTCCGCTACGTGCGCGAGATTCACAGCGCATCGGACGCGATGCTGGAATTCGAGACCGAGATCGACGATGTTCTGGTCAACGGCGTCGACCTCCTGAAGTGGAACGATGCTGGCCAGATCGTCGAGTTCAAGGTGATGATCCGCCCGTTGAAGGCCGTCAACCTGATCCATGAACGAATGGCGGCTCTGTTGACGGCAGCGCGCGGCCCGTCAGCGTAGTGGGTCGGGGACGACAGATTTGACGGCTTCAGCAGACGAGCCAGAGCGGGTCGGCTGGACCGATGCCGAAGGCCGGCTGCAGACGGCGCGCTGGCGCTCGCTGGCTGGGCGATCACCTCCGCATTCGGTGGTGCTGGTCGACGACCACCTGTCCACACAGACCGCATGGCGCTCGCTGAATGAAGGGACCGCGTTGTTGTGGCTCGGAGACTTCGGCAATGCCCGCCACCTGTTGACTGCACTGGTTCGACGCCTGAATCGAGTCCGGGCTGCGGCGCCGGCGGAAGACTTGCACGAAGCCTTCGAGCGCCACCGCACGCAGCAGGCGCGCCGTGCCGAGTTGCTGGGCGGCTTGTTGCTGCCCTTCGACGCCGACCACGGCGTGCCACTGCCGCGCGCCCCCGATGTGCGCCTGGCCGGGCTGGAGGCGCGCGGTGCCGTTCGCGAGCACTACGTGGCTTCGCTGCGCGAACTGCTGGGCCTCGTAGGGGCCCATGAATGGCGCCGGCGGGGCGTGCCGATCGCGGCGCTGGGCGGCCGCATTTATCCGCACCACGGCGTCTATTCCCCGGTGCGCGGCGAGTATGTGGACCTGGTAGCCGAGGCGCCGCTGCCCGCTGCAGCGGTGCAGCACGGTGCAGCCGAGATCGGCACCGGTACCGGCGTGCTCGCGGCCGTGCTGGCGCGGCGTGGGTTGCGCGTGTGGGCGAGTGATCTGTCAGCGGCAGCGGTGGCCTGCGCCAGCGACAACATCGCACGGCTGCAACTCGCCGACCGCGTTACGGTGGTGCAGGCCGACCTCTATGCCACCGGTGTCGCGTCGCAACGCTACGGGCTGGTGATTTGCAATCCGCCGTGGCTGCCGGGCCCCGCCACGTCGGCCCTGGACGCTGCCGTCTACGACCCGGAAAGCCGCATGCTGCGCGGCTTTCTGACCGGCTTGGAGGCACACTTGTGTTCCGGTGGTGAAGGATGGTTGATCTTGTCCGACCTGGCAGAGCATCTGGGCTTGCGCAGCCGCGACACACTGCTGCGCTGGATCGATGAAGCGGGACTGCGCGTACTGGGCCGCAGCGACACCCGTCCCCGGCATCGCAAGGCGGCCGACCGCGACGACCCGCTGCACGAGGCCCGACGCGCCGAACTGACCTCGCTCTGGCGCCTGGGGCGTGCTGCCGATTGAGCCATCGTTGCGGAGACAGCCACACCGGCTCTGCAACACAAGCTCAACGACACAAGCGATACGGCCCCCGGTCCAGATGCAGATGGTCTGCATGCGCCGCGTTGTAGTCCGGGCCGAAAACACCGCCGAAAAATTGGCAGGCGTCGTCGTGAATCCGATGCAGGAACGCCGCGCGCGCATCGTCGCCACGCCAGTGACGCGCCACCGAGATTTTCTGGCCGTTCTGCAGTTCGAATCCGGCCACGTCAATCGCATTGGCCAGCGCGTGCTCGCTGCGCTGCCCGCTCTCGCGCCCGTAGACGTTGCGGCAGGCGTAACTGCCGAAGTGCATCAGACGCCGCGCCGGACTACCCAGCAGACGTTGCGCGGTCGGCAGGACCGAATGGTGTTCCCACAGCGCCAGCGCCACCGCGGCCGGGCAATTGAGCGTGAAAGCTGCGTTCGGCTGCAAGTCCGTGTGGCTGATCTGCACGGCGTTCTCGAAGCCGCAGCCCGGGCCCGTTTCCCGGTCCGGCACAGGTTCGAAGCGGAATCCCGATGTCTGGAGCACTGCCAGGCACAGCGCCGGCTCCCGTTCCAGCCGCGCCAGTTTGTAGCGTGTGAGTACGTTCGGCGCCGCGTCGATCTCCAGCGTCGCCCACGGGTTGTAGCGATCCGGCAAGCGCCAATGGCGACCATGGTTCGCCGTCGCTACCAGCGCCACGCAGGCGGCCAGCACCAGCAGCCACTTCAACATGGGCCGCGCCAATCCGTGGACACTCCGCCCCGGTCCTTCAGCCTTGTTTGCCACGCCGTGGATATTTTCAAACGCCTGCCTTCCTACATCCTCAACGGGGTGGCCGTGGCCGTCGGTATCGGGTTGATCCAGTTGTTGATCAGCACCGTGGCCGGTTCGCATGCGGCCCATCTGGCGCTCAGTGGTGCGGTCTGTGCCAGTCTGGCCGACCAACCCTTGCCTGCGGCGCGAACCTGGCATCGCGTGTCGGCCGCGGTGATCGGCAGTGTCCTGGCCACCGCGATCGTAGAAGCGCTGCGGCCGCATCCGCTGTTGATCGGGGTTGCCATCGCCGCTATCACCTGGCTGGCGATGATGGCGCAGGCCTGGGGACCCCGTGCTGGCGCGGTGTCTTTCGCGCCGATTCTCGCCATCGTGTTTGCGCTGGCCTCGCCCGCCGGAGCAGATGCATTGGTCGTCACCACCGGCTGGAATGCCGCTGGCGCCGCCTGCTATCTGGCCTGGTCGATGGCCTGCGCGGCGGTGTTGGCGCCACGCTATCGCCGGCTGGCGCTGGTCGACGCTCTGGCCGCCACGGCCGAGTTGCTGCGGGCCCGCGCCACCCTGATCGAAACGCCCCATGCCGACCCGGCCGCTACCACCGCCTTCCGGGCCTGGGTGGCCGGAGAAGCCGTGCTGGCCGAGCGCTTGCAAGCGGCACGCGACTTCGTTTTCGTCGATGCGCTGGCCACCAAACGGCCCGCCGCGATGCTGCTGCTGGCCATCGACCTTCGCGACGCGTTGCTGGCGAGCCGGCTCGACCTGGAGCGGTTGGAAGGCGACGCAGCGGGACGTTGGCTGCTGGGGCAGACCGCGGTGGCGCTGCGCCACACCGCCAGCCAGGTCGATGCGGCGGCGCTGTTGTTGATCTGGGGCGGCACCGCGCACTCCCGTGCGGCCTTCGATGTAGACGGGCTGTATGCCGACGCCCCGTTTTCCGACGCCGACCCCCGCAGACGTCTGCTGCCGGCGTTGCGGCTGCGCACGCGGGTGCTCGACGACATCGCCCTGCACATCATCACGCTGGCCCAAAGCGCTTCGGCAGAACCGGCAGCGCCGCCACTGGAGGCGCTGCCTCTGACGGCAGCACAACTGCAGCGCTTCATTGCGCCGGAAGGTTGGCCACTGCGGGTGGTGGGCGCGCAGTTGCGCTGGACCTCGCCAGTGGCGCGGCATGCGGTGCGCGCCGCCTTGGCGTTATCACTGGCCTACCTGATCGGGTTGTGGCTGCCCTGGGCTTCACATCCCCATTGGTTGGTGCTGAGCGTGGCGGTGGTGTTGCGTGGCAACCTGGAGCAGACGTTGTCGCGTCGAAACGCGCGGGTGCTGGGCACGCTCGTCGGTTGCGCAGTGGTGTTGCCGATCTCGGCGCTGCACGCACCGCCGGTACTGGCCGGGGTGTTTTTACTGGCCGTGGGCACGGCCCATGCCTTCCTGAACCGGCGCTACTGGCTCACGGCCACCGCGGCCACCGTGATGGCGTTGTTGCAGTCGCATGCGGTCGATCCCGCGGCCGGCTTTGCGCTGGCCGAACGTGCCGCCGACACCGTGATCGGCGCCCTGCTCGCTTGGGGCTTCAGCTACGTGTTGCCCTCCTGGGAACGGCGGCGCCTGCCGGCCTCATTGCGCAGCACGTTGAAAGACCTGAACGACTATGCAGGGCAGGCTCTGAAGATGACAGCCGAGGATGCTGTCGAGTCCCGACTGGCGCGGCGCCGGGCTTACGACGCGCTCGGTAATCTGGCGGCTGCCCTGCAACGCAGCCGAGCCGAGCCGCGGGGTGTGCAGGTGCCGCTGGCCGCGGTGGCAGCGCTACTCGACCACGGCCAACGCCTGATGGCCGAGCTTTCGGTATTGCGTCTGATCCTGGCGCGGGGTCTGGCGGCGCCGCAGGCGGTCGCAGGTTCGCAATTGCTGTTGGAAGCACGCACCGCATTGCGCGGCCGTTTCGACCTGGCGACCCCGGCGTTGGCGCTGCTGCCAGAGGCCGAACTGACCGACGACCAAGCGCTGCGGATACTGCCCGTCGAAGCCCCCGAAGCTGATCTGCTGCCCTGGCTACAGCACCGACTACGGTCGCTGGTGCGCGACGCACAGCGGGTGCGCTCGGCCACGGACGACCTGCTACAGGTGCTGCAGGCCGGCGTGCCGCCTGGTTCGTAACGCGATGCTGAGAGTCGGCCGACCTGAGCTCCGCACCTCAACGCCTGCAGCAGCCTGCTTACGGCCGGTGCCTGGCCAACGCGACAAGCCGCGCGGTCAACCCTGGTAGCGCTCCACAGTGTCGGTACCGCGCGCTTTGGCTGCAGCCGGGTCTTCGCCGAATTCGCGCTTGGCCCGGCGCTGCCGCAGCAGGTCCCAGCACTGATCCAGCTGCTGCTCGATGTGCAGCAAAGGAGCGGCATTGGAACCCGGTTCAGCCGTGTCGGACCGCAGCCGCTGCTCTTCGGAGACCAGCGCCGTGATGTGTTGGAGGATCGATTGGTCGTTCATGGCGTCTCCTTCAGCGCTATGTTGCCGACGCGGCAGCGCCCGTTCGGGCTTGCCGCGTAGGCAGTTTCCAGTCCGGGCGAACGTAGTGGCAGGTGTAGCCGTTGGGCAAGCGCTGCAGGTAGTCTTGATGCTCGGGTTCGGCTTCCCAGAACGGGCCGACCGGCGCCAGCTCGGTAGCGACCTTGCCGGGCCACAAGCCGGAGGCCTCTACGTCAGCGATGGTGTCCAGTGCAGTTTGCTTCTGCGAATCATCGGTATAGAAAATCGCCGAACGGTACGAAGCACCACGGTCGTTACCCTGTCGGTTCGGAGTCGTCGGGTCATGGATTTGAAAGAAAAACTCGAGCACCCGGCGGTAGCTGATGCGGTCGGGGTCGAATACGATTTCGATCGCTTCGGCATGGTTGCCATGGTTGCGGTAGGTGGCATTGGGCACTTCACCGCCGCTGTAGCCGACGCGGGTCTTCAGCACGCCTTCCTGGCGGCGGATCAGATCCTGCATACCCCAGAAGCAACCGCCAGCCAGAACGGCACGTTGTTCACTCATTGCGTGTCTCCACTTGTTCAAGATAGTCGCCGTAGCCTGCAGCCTGCATGTCGTCGCGGGCGACGAAACGCAGCGAGGCCGAATTGATGCAATAGCGCAGCCCGCCACGGTCTGCGGGCCCGTCTTCGAACACGTGCCCCAGGTGGCTGTCGCCGTAGGTGGATCGCACTTCCGTGCGGACCATGCCATGCGTGGCGTCACGCAGCTCATTGACGTGGGCGGGCACGATCGGCTTGGTGAAACTCGGCCAGCCGCACCCGGACTCGAACTTGTCTGCCGAAGCGAATAGCGGCTCGCCCGAGACGATGTCGACATAGATGCCGGCTTCCTTGTTGTGCAAGTACTCGCCGGTACCAGGCCGTTCGGTGGCGCTCTGCTGCGTCACGCGGAACTGTTCTGGGTTCAGGGCCGCCAGGGCCTGCTCGGTTTTGCGGTAGTCGGGCATGGGCTTCCTTTCAAGATGGATTGCAGTATGGGTCAGGACCCATTCGGCACGGGCAATGCGGTTTCCGACCCTCAGCCGAGCAGTGAAACGATCTGGTCGGACTGCAGCGCCCCCACCTTACGCGACTGCTCCACGCCGGCCTGCAGCCGCACCAGGGTGGGCAAGCTGCGAATCGCGAACCGGCCGGACGTCTGCGGGTTCTCGTCGCTGTCGACCTTGACCAGCAGCGCGCGTCCTTTGAGACGGCGCGCGGCTTGCTCGAATTGGGGCGCCATCATGCGGCAAGGGCCGCACCATGGCGCCCAAAAATCGACCAACACTGGCAGCTCGGTGCGGCGAGTGATGCGCTCGAAGTTGGCGTCATTCAGGGTCAGGGGTTTGCCGTCCAGCAGAGCGTTGCCACAGCGGCCGCAAACAGGGTCTTCGCTCAACCGCCCGGGCGGGACGCGGTTGGTGACCAAACAGTGCGCACAGGCGACATTGACGGGTGCAGATTCCATGCGCTCCAGATGGGAGCCGGAACCTGCAATCTCAAGGTCGCCCCCGGTTCAGCGCCGCGGAGAGCCGACGATCGGGATGTCGGCGCTCAGGCCGAACTGCGTGCTTACGAACCCGTTGTGTGATTGTCGAATGAACCAGTAGCCGGTCGACGGGCGGTAGACCGTGATGTCGGCCTTGCCGTCGCCGTCGAAATCGGCGGCAATCGGTACGTCGCCGCTCAATCCCCACTGCATACTGCTAAAACCGTCGTGCGACCCCAGCACGTACCAGGTACCGCTCGAAACGCGGTAGACGGCGATGTCTGCCTTGCCGTCACCGTCGTAGTCGGCAGCCATCGGCACGTCACCGTAGCCGTCGATGCCGAACTGCGTGCTGATGAAACCGTCGCGCGATTGAACGATGTACCAGGTGCCAGTCGTCGGCCGGTAGACGGCGATGTCGGTCTTGCCGTCGCCGTCGAAGTCACCGACCATGGGAATGTCCCCTGCCTGACCCCATTGCTTCGAGATGAGGCCGTCTCTGGACTGCTGGACGAACCAGGTACCGGTCGACGGTCGGTAGATCGCGATGTCGGTCTTGCCATCGCCGTCATAGTCGCCGGGCACCAGGATGTCGGTGGGCAGTCCGAATGGCGTGGCCGCGAATCCGTCTCGGCTTTGCTGCAGGTACCAAGTGCCGTTCGATGGTCTGAAGACACCGATGTCGGCCTTGCCGTCGCCGTCGAAATCGTAGGCCGTCTTGCGCAAGCTTGCCGGCGGCACGCCCTTGGCTTGTTTGACGCTGAAGCTGCTGCTGCCGATGCCGATATGCCCCTTGCGCGTCGGCCCACCGTTGGGCAGCACCGAGTAGGTCACGGTGCTGTTGCCCGACGCGGTTGCGGTCGAGTCGACGACGATGAACGCATCGGCACTGACGACGGTGTAGCTGCAGGTTGCGGCGACGCTGATGGCAATCCCGGCCGAACCGGCGGCAACGACCTCGACGCTGGCCGGCGCCAGCTGCGGTGCGCAGTCGGCTGTTGCGGTGGTGCCGGCAGCCACCGCTGGCAACGCCATCGCGAACGCGACCCCGAACGACGACAGCAAGCAACGCACGCTCGTGCCGAAGTGGCGGCGGAGACGCGCGCTCACTTCGTGGCTCCGGTGGTGTCGAAATTGCGGGTCACGAGCCGTCGGCGCCGCAGCGCCGCAAGCGCACCGATGGCCACCAACGCCCATGTGGCCGGTTCCGGAACGCTGGCCACGTCAGGCGCGACGATCGTGGTCGTGTACGAACCATATTCGTCGTTGTCGAACCCGGTGACCACGTAGGTGTAGGCATCACCGGCGACGAGCGCAAAGTCGAAGCCCGAGACGCTGAACGATGCGTCCGTCAGATCGTCATTGGCAATCAGCGCATTCATCAGCCCGTCCGTCGGCTGGAAGGTGCCGTCGTAGAGAACCACGAAGGTATCGAAGCTGCCAGCGGTGCTGAACCCGTAGACGCCGCTCGATACTGCGGTGAAGGCATAGGCGGCGTAGTGGGCCGCGGTGCCGATCAGCGACAGCGCACTCAAGTCTTCGACCGGTCGCTGAAAGGTCGGCGCGCCGGTGGTGTCACCGCTGGTCGACAGGCTGGACGCTGCGGCGGGGAGCGTGGTGATCGCCAGCAGCGAAGCTGCAACAGCCATCGCGCTCCGTTGCGCCGACGAACGAAGCCTGCCCAGGTCGCAAGCCGGTTGCGGGCGCGGCTCTTGATTCACTTCCCAACCCCCACCAACCAGTCCAGGTGCTACTGCGAAATTCATCCTTGTCTCCATCTACCCCTCAAGGCATTTAACTGACCCATGCACAGCAAGCCCACCAGCAACAGCAACCACTCGCCCGGTTCCCGCACGGCGGCCGTGAACAAGAGCGTGCCGTTGGCCAGCGTGGCGTTGCCGGCCAGCCCCGTGAAGTCGAAGTCGTCGGCTACGAAGCCTTCGATCTCGTCGTACTGCAGCAAGGCATAGCTCGCGCCCGCGGTGAAGCCGGCATCGATCAGCTGGAAGTTGAAGCTGCCCGGTAGGCCTTTCACCAGTCGGTGCACCATCAGGTGGTCGCTGCCGACGTCGTCGGCACCGATGACGAGCTGGATCACGCCGCCGCCGTCCCACGTCAGGCTGTCGCGCAGGGTCAGCGTCACGGGGTCACCGGGCGCGATGGTGCCGCCTGCGTACAGTGTGACCGGGCCCGCAATGAAGCCGCTACCGGCCAGCGTGCCGCCGCGTTCCACCCGCACCTCGCCGCTGCCGGTGGCTGAACCGGTGGTGTTGGCGGCCACGAGCTTGCCGCTGTTGGCATTGACCCCGTCGCCGATGCCGGTGCGCCCGGCGTAGAGGTTGGCGCCGGTGAGGGTCAGCGATCCGCCTTGAACCGCGAGGGAAGGAAACACGGGCGGGGCCGAGCCGCTGATCACGCCGGAAAACGCCGTCGCAAAGCCGGAGCCGGCCACGATCAGTGTTCTGGCCCCCAGGTTGATCGAACCGCCACCTTCGATCGAACCGACCGCAAGCCAAACGTCGACCCGGCTGATGTCGAGAACGCCGCTGGCGCCGGGCGTGCTGCCTGCGCCCAGTACGACGCGGGCGATGCCGCCCGTGGCTTGGTACTCGAAGTCGATCCGTCCACCGGCGCCGCCG
>JALYUN010000064.1 GCA_030853725.1 Pseudomonadota bacterium
GAAGACCTGAACCAGCGCCGTAATGAAGAACTGGCTGGTGTGGTGGAGCGTGCCAACCGGGTCATCAAGCAGATCTTCGACGCTGAGAAGTACGACGTGATCCTGCAGGAAGTGATCTTCGCCGGGCCGCGGGTCGACATTACCGAGAAAGTCATCAAGCAGCTCAACGGCACCGCGGCCCCGGGCGGCAAGTAAAACAGCGCCGGCTGTGCTGTCGGTTCGCGTCCGCCTTGCCGACCTGAGCTGCCTGCTCGGCGGCGAGTTGATCGGGACGCCCGACGCCGTGGTGACCCGGCTGGGTCCACTGGCGACAGCCGACTCGACGACCCTGTGTTTCGTGGCCAGTGTGCGCTATGCGGCGCATCTGGCGGCGTCTGACGCGGGTTGTGTGATCGTTGCTCCGGCGCTGCGTGAAGCGGCTGCAGCGCGCGGCGCCGCCATCGTTTGCGCAGACCCGCAACTGGCGTGGGCCCGCGTCACGCAGTGGTGGGTGGCGCAAGGCAGCACGCGGCCCGTGGCGGGGATCCACCCCAGTGCCGTGATCGAAGCCGGTGCACGCATCGATGCCAACGCCAGCATCGGTGCCTTGTGCTTCATCGGTCGCGGTGCGGTGATCGCCGAACAGGCGGTGATCGGCGCGCAGTGCGTGGTCGGTGAGGAAGCCGAGGTCGGCGCCGCTACCTGGCTCAAGCCACGCGTCAGCTTCCTGCACGGCTGCCGTATCGGCGCGCGCGGCATCGTCCACAGTGGCGCGGTGATCGGTGCCGACGGCTTCGGTTATGCGCCCGAGGACGGCGGCTGGACCAAGATCGAACAACTCGGCACCGTGGTGCTGGGCGACGATGTCGAGATCGGCGCCAACACCTGCATCGATCGCGGTGCGCTGGAAGCTACCGTCATCGGTGACGGCGTGAAGATCGACAATCTGGTGCAGATCGCGCACAACGTGCAGGTCGGTGACCACACCGCCATGGCCGCCTGCACCGGCATCGCCGGCAGCACCCGCATCGGCCGCCATTGCACCTTCGGCGGTGCCGCTATGGTGGTCGGCCACATCGAAATCGCCGACCACGTACACATCAGCGGCGGCGCGTTGGTGTCCAAGTCGATTCGCAAGCCGGGGCTGTACAGCGGCTCGTTTCCCATCGACGACAATGCTGCGTGGGAGAAGAACGCCGCCACGCTGCGGCAGTTGCACGGGCTGCGAGAGCGCCTGCGCGCGCTGGAGCGAGCCCGCGAAGACGAACTGAAAAAGAGCTGAAAGCCGATGGACATTCAACGCATCCTGCGCATGCTGCCGCACCGCTATCCGATCCTGCTGATCGACCGCGTGCTGGAGCTTGAAAAGCGCGTGCGCATCAAGGCGCTGAAAAACGTCACCATCAACGAGCCGTACTTCGTCGGCCACTTCCCGGCGAGGCCGGTGATGCCTGGGGTGATGATCCTGGAAGCGCTGGCACAGGCTGCGGCCATGTTGTCGTTCGAGTCGATGGACACCGAGCCCGAGCCCGATATGGTCGTGTACTTCGTCGGCATCGACAACGCCCGCTTCAAGCGGCCTGTGGTCCCTGGCGATCAGTTGATCCTGGAAGCCGAGATCGACCGCGCCAAGTCGGGCATCTACCGCTACAAGACACGCGCCTTGGTCGACGGGCAAGTCGCGGCCGAAGCGCTGCTGATGTGCACCATGCGCAAGGCCGAGTCCGCCGACGCGGCTCGATGACGCGGGTTCACACCAGCGCCGTGGTCGACCCACGCGCTGAACTCGCCGACTCGGTTCAGGTCGGGCCGTATGCAGTCATCGGCGCGGGCGTGCGCATCGGCGAAGGCACCACGGTCGGTTCGCACTGCACGATCGAAGGACCGAGCACGATCGGCCGCGACAACGTGATCCATGCCCATGCTTCGCTCGGCGGCGCACCCCAAGACATGAAGTACCGCGGCGAGCCGACCGAACTCGTCGTCGGCGACGGCAACACCATCTTCGAGTTCTGCACCTTCAGCCGCGGCACCGTGCAGGAAGCGGGCGTGACGCGCGTCGGCGATGCCAACTGGATCATGGCCTACGTGCACCTTGCGCACGACGTTCAAGTGGCGAACCACACGGTGCTGGCCAACAACGCCACGCTGGCCGGGCACGTACACGTCGGCGACTGGGCAATCATCGGCGGGCTTACAGGGGTGCACCAGTTCTGCAAAGTCGGCGCCCATGTCATCACCGGTTTCCAGAGCCATGTCACACAGGACATTCCGCCATTCATGATGGCTTCGGGAAATCCACTCTCGGTGGCCGGCATCAATGCAGAAGGGCTGCGACGCCGCGGATTTTCGCGCGAGCGGATCGCCCATATCAAGCAACTGCACCGGCTGCTTTACCGCGACGGGCTGACGCTGGCGGCTGCGCAAGCGGCCATCGGCGAGTTGGGTGGCCGCCTGGGTGACGACGACGATGCCGGGCGCGACGTGCAGCGGATGCTGGATTTTCTGTCCGGCGCCACGCGCGGCATTGCGCGTTAGTCGGCAAACGGCAATCACAGCGCCAGGCTCGACGATGCAATTGGCGATGGTGGCCGGCGAGGCTTCCGGCGACTTGCTGGCGGGGCTGCTGCTTCAGGGGCTGCGTCAGCGCTGGCCTGCGCTGCGTAGCGGTGGCATCGGCGGGCCTTGCATGGTCAAGCAGGGCTTCGACGCCTGGTGGCCACACGAGGCGCTGGCCGTGCGCGGCTATGTCGAGGTGCTCAAACACTATCGCGAACTTTCAGCCCTGCGCCAAGCGCTGGCGCTGCGCCTGCTGCGCGAACCGCCGGCGCTGTTCGTCGGCGCCGACCTACCGGACTTCAACCTCGGGCTCGAACTGCGCTTGAAGCGTGCCGGGGTGAAAACGGTGCACTTCGTCTGCCCTTCGATCTGGGCCTGGCGCGGTGGCCGTGCGAAAAAAATGGCCGCGAGCTGCGACCATGTGCTGTGCCTCTTTCCTTTCGAACCCGAAATCTTGCACGCCCACGGCGTGGCCGCGACCTTCGTCGGCCATCCGCTGGCCGGATCGATCCCGCTGGAACCGCCGCGTGCAGCGAGCCGGGCGCTGCTCGGACTGTCCGACAGCGACACCGTGGTTGCGGTGCTGCCGGGCAGCCGTGGCTCCGAGGTTTCGGCGATCGGCCCGACCTTCCTGGAAGCCGCGGCGCTGCTGCAGCGCCAGCGACCCGAACTGCGCTTCGTTCTGCCGGTGACACCCGGTTTGCGGTCCATGATCGAGCCGATGGTGGCGCGCCACGCGCCCGATGTTGCATTGCAACTGCTGGACGGGCATTCGCACGAAGCGCTGGCGGCTTGCGACATCACGCTGATTGCCAGCGGCACGGCGACGCTGGAGGCGGCGCTCTTCAAGCGGCCGATGGTGATCGGCTACAAGATGCACACGCTGACCTACCAGATCATGCGGCACATGCGTCTGCAGCCCTGGGTGGGACTGCCCAACATCTTGTGTCGAGAGTTCGTCGTGCCCGAACGACTGCAGGCCGACTGCACGGCGCCGACCCTGGCGCGTGATGTGCTGACGATGCTCGACGACCCTGCGGCCAGCGAGCGCTTGCAGCAGCGCTTCGTCGACCTTCACCACTTGCTGCGGCGCGACACCGCGCTTCTGGCCAGCGATGCGATCGCGCAAGTCCTTCAGGCTTGAGCAGCTCGGCCCGGGCTGGGCCATGCCGGGGCTCGTGGCCGGTGTCGATGAAGCCGGCCGTGGGCCGCTGGCCGGGCCGGTCATGGCGGCGGCGGTGATCCTGGACGAATTGCAGCCGGTGCGCGGGCTGGCCGACTCGAAGCAACTCTCGGCACGCCGCCGCGAAGCGCTGTACGAACAAATCCGCGCCCGCGCGCTGTGCTGCTGCGTCGCCAGCGCCAGCGTCGAAGAGATCGACACCTTGAACATCCTGCAAGCCACGCTGCTGGCGATGCGCCGGGCGGTCGAAGGCCTGCGGTTGCCGCCGCACCGCGTGGTGGTCGACGGCAACCGCACGCCGGTGCTGCGCATGCCGGTGGCCGCAGTGGTGGGCGGCGACGCGCGGGTGGCGGCGATCTCGGCAGCATCGATCCTGGCCAAGGTCGAGCGCGACCGTTGGTGTCTGGAGCTGCACCAGCAGCACCCGCAATACGGTTTCGACGCGCACAAGGGCTATCCGACCCCGGGCCACCTGGCCGCGTTGCAGCAACACGGCCCGTGCGGCGCGCATCGTCGCAGCTTCGCGCCGGTGCGACTGGCGTCGGTGTTGTTCAGCTCGCTGCAGATTGCGGTGGTGCTGGATCCCGTACTGGAAGTGCCGGTGGCGATGGCGCCGCCCGCATCGTGACCGCATCCGGACCGGTTTCGATCCAGTCGCGCCAGAACCCGTTGCTGGTGCGCTTGCGCAGGCTGGCTGCGGACCCGGCTGCTTACCGCCGCCTGGGCCAGGTCTGGATCGAAGGCGAACATTTGTGCGCCGCGCTGCGCCAGCGCGGGCTCGCCGCGCGGCAGGCCGTCATAACCGACGCGGCCTGGGAAAGCCACGCAGGTCTGCGCGAACTGGCCGGGTCGGCCGAGCGCGTGGTGCGCGTGAGCGACGCGCTGTTCGCCGGCTTCAGCACGCTCGAGTCGCCCGCTGCAATCGGCTTCGTGATCGACGTGCCACCCCGGCCTGACCTGCTGCCGCAGGCCGCCAGCGTCGTACTCGACCGGGTTCAGGATGCCGGCAACGTCGGCAGCATCCTGCGCAGCGCCGCGGCCTTCGGGGTGCAGCAGGTGCTGTCGCTGAAGGGCACGGCGGCGCTGTGGTCACCCAAGGTGCTGCGTGCCGGCATGGGAGCGCATTTCGGGTTGCGGCTGATCGAGGGCCTGGAACCCGATGCGCTGATCGCATTGCGGCTGCCGCTGGTGGCCACCAGTTCGCACACCGGTGTGCTGCTGCCACAGGCCCCGCTGCCGAGTGCCTGCAACTGGGTGCTGGGTCATGAAGGGCAGGGTGTCGACGCAGCGCTGCTGGAGCGCTGTGATCTGACGGTGAGGATTCCGCAGCCCGGCGGCGAAGAGTCGCTCAACGTGGCCGCGGCGGCGGCGGTGTGCTTGTACGAGTCGGCTCGCCGCCTTCAGTAGGTCAACCGATCGGGCCGCAGGTCGCGCAGGATCGTGGTGGCGATTTCCTCGATCGACTTGTGGGTCGACGAAAGCCAGGCAATGCTCGAACGCCGCATCATCGATTCGGCTTCGCGCACTTCATAACGGCAATTTTCCAGTGAGGCATAGCGGCTGTCGGGCCGGCGTTCGTTGCGGATCTGCGCCAGCCGCGCCGGGTCGATCGTCAGCCCGAAGCACTTGCCCTTGTACGGCCCCAACGCGGGCGGCAGGTGGCCGCGTTCGAAGTCTTCGGGGATCAGCGGATAGTTGGCAGCCTTGACGCCGTGCTGCATGGCCAGGTACAGCGAAGTCGGTGTCTTGCCGCTGCGACTGACGCCGAGCAGGATCACGTCGGCCACGTTCAAGTTGGTCGTGGACTGGCCGTCGTCATGCGCCAGCGAAAAGTTGATGGCTTCGATACGGTCGTTGTACTCGCGGCTTTCGCTGGCGTCAGAGAAGCGCCCCACGCGGTGGCTGCTGGTAACGCCGAACTCGGCTTCCAGCGGCTCGACGAAGGTGCTGAACATGTCCAGCACCAGTGCGTTGCAGGATTCGCTGGTGACGATGCTGCGCACCGCGTCGTCCACCAGGGTGATGAAGACGATGGCACGCCGGCCTTCGCGCCGAGTGATCTCGTTGATCTCTTCGACCACGCCCATCGCCTTGTCGACGCTGTCGACGAAAGGCCTGCGGATGTGGCGCTTGCGCGAAGGGAACTGCGCCAGGATCGAATTGCCGAAAGTCTCGGCGGTGATGCCGGTGCCGTCCGAGACGAAGAACACGGTGCGTTCGGTCATGCTTAAAGGCCCGGAATCAGGAAGCTCATCATAGGCAAGAACTCCGTAAACTCGTTGCATTCCCCGCGCCCCTCAGCAGTCGGCGCAACGCAGGCACCGCATTTTTCACTCTAGCCAAACCATCCCATGAATCCCAACCTGTCAGCGACCGCCCTGGTCGCACCGTTCGAGACGCTGCGCATGACCGATGTCGACGCGGTCGGTGGCAAGAACGCCTCGCTCGGCGAGATGATCAGTCAACTGGGCGCCAAAGGCGTGCGCGTGCCCGGCGGTTTTGCCACCACCGCCCATGCCTTCCGTGAGTTTCTGCGCCATGATGGGCTGGCGGGTCGCATCAACGACAAGCTCGCCACGCTGGACACCGACGACGTGCGCGCACTGGCCGAAGCCGGCACTCAGATCCGGCGCTGGATCATCGAAACGCCGCTGCCGGCCGACCTGGAAGCCGCGATCCGCGCGCAGTTCGCAACCCTGTCGCAAGGCGGAACCGACGCCAGCTTCGCGGTGCGTTCGTCGGCCACTGCCGAAGATCTACCGGACGCTTCGTTCGCGGGCCAGCAAGAAAGCTTCCTGAACGTGCGCGGTATCGAAGACGTGCTGCACCGGATCAAGGAGGTCTTTGCGTCGCTCTACAACGACCGCGCTATCAGCTACCGCGTGCACAAGGGATTCGCCCACGCCGACGTGGCGCTGTCGGCCGGCGTGCAGCGCATGGTTCGTTCCGACCTCGGTTCGGCCGGTGTGATGTTTACGATCGACACCGAGTCGGGCTTTCCGAATGTGGTCTTCATCACCTCCAGCTACGGCCTGGGTGAACTGGTGGTGCAGGGCGCCGTCAACCCCGACGAGTTCTACGTCCACAAGCCCACCTTGGCGAAGGGCAAGCTGGCAGTGTTGCGCCGCTCGCTGGGCTCGAAGCTGCAGCGCATGGAGTTCGCGCCGGACGTTGAGCAAGGCCCGTCGGCCAAGCTC
>JALYUN010000083.1 GCA_030853725.1 Pseudomonadota bacterium
GCCCTACATCCCCTGTACAAAGAGCTGCGCCCCCGACTTGGACATCACCCTTTCGCTGATCGCCTTGCAGGCGGTCACCGGCATCGCCCTGGGTGCCGTCTATGCCTTGCTGGCGGTCGGCTTGAGCCTGATCTTCGGCATGCTGACGGTGGTGAACTTCGCGCACGGCGCGTTCTTCATGGTGGGGGCGTACATCGGGCTGTATTTCCTGGGCCTGACCGGCAACTTCTGGTTCAGCCTGGTGCTGACGCCGCTGGTGGTGGGGTCTATCGGCCTTGTCACCGAACGCTTCCTGGTGCGCCCGCTGTACGGTCGCGGCATCGACTACCCGCTGCTGCTGACCTTCGGCTTGTCGTGGGTGCTGATCGAGGCCATGCGCCTGTTGTTCGGCGTCGAGGGCATGCCGTCCAGCACGCCGGCGGTGCTGCGGGGTGCGGTTGATCTGGGCATCGGCTACTTCCCGAAGTACCGGCTGTTTCTGATCTTCGCTACCGCCGTCGTGGTGCTGGCGCTGTGGCTGTTCCTGGAGAAGACCCGCTACGGGCTGATCGTGCGCGCCGGTTCGCGCGACGGCGAGATCTGCCGCGTGCTGGGCGTCGACATCTCGAAGGTCTGGCTGATGGTGTTCGGCATCGGCACCGCCATCGCCGGCCTCTCTGGCGTGCTGGCGGCACCGACCCGCGCTGTCAATCCGGAAATGGGCATCCACGTGCTGGCCGAGTCCTTCGTCGTCACCGTGGTCGGCGGCATGGGCTCGCTGCTGGGCGCCGTGGTGGCCGGGTTGCTGGTGGGCGTGGTGTATGCGATGACGTCGCTGTTCGCGCCCGACCTGGCCGAGCTGTCGATCTTCGTGCTGATGGCACTGGTGTTGCTGATCCGCCCGCAAGGGTTGTTCGGCAAGGCCGGGTTGATGAGCTGAGGCCGCGGACCCCGATGCGACCGATCTTCGAGACCGTGCGCCGCCACCGCGTGCTGGCGGTGCTGCTGTTCCTGCTGGTGTTGCCGTACCTGATGCCGTACAAGGCACTCGCGATCAACATCCTGATCTTCGGCTTGTTCGCGGTCGGCTTCAACCTGCTGTTCGGCTATACCGGTTTGCTGTCCTTCGGCCATGCGGCGTTCCTGGGGGTGGGCAGCTACCTCACCGGCATCGCGATGGTGCATTTCAACCTGCCCTGGGTGCTGGCCATCGGTGTCGGGGTGCTGAGTGCCGGCCTGGTCGGGCTCGTCATCGGTTTTCTCGCCATCCGCACCCGCGGTATCTACTTCGCGATGGTGACGCTGGCGCTGGCGCAAATCGTCTACTACGCGTTCTACAAGGCCGAAAGCTGGACCGGCGGCGAGAACGGCTTGCGCGGCATCGACGTGCCGGCGTGGGTGCTGTTCGGCCACCGCTTCGACTTCATCGACCCCACCACCAAGTACTACGTGATGCTGGTCTTCGTCGGCTTCGCGCTGTGGCTGGTGTCGCGCTTGCTGGCGTCACCCTTCGGCGCCGTGATGGAGGCCGTGCGCGAGAACGAACAGCGGGCCGCGGCCTGCGGCTACGACGTGGCGCGCACCAAGCTGCTGGTGTTCGTGATCTCGGCGCTGATCTGCGGGCTGGCCGGCGCGCTGCGGGCACTGCACCTGTCGGTGGTACCGATCGAGTCGCTGCACTACCTGCTGTCGGGGCAGGTGGTGATGATGTGCCTGCTGGGTGGCATGGGCACGTTCTTCGGGCCCTTCGTCGGCGCGGGCGTGTTCCTGACACTGGAAGACGTGGTGACCACGCTCACCCGAAACTGGATGGGCATCGTGGGTGCCGTGTTCATGTTCTTCGTATTGTTCTTCCCGGCCGGCATCTGGGGCACCTTCATCAAGCGGCTGCAGCGGGGGGTGCAGGCTTGAACGCTGCCGCGAGCGAAGCGGCGCCACCGATCCTGGAAGTGCAGGGCGTGACCAAGCGCTTCGGCAGCTTCGTGGCCTTGAACGGCATCAGCGCCAGCTTCCAGAGCGGCAAGCTCAGCGCCATCATCGGCCCGAACGGTGCCGGCAAGAGCACCTTCTTCAATGTCGTCAGCGGCGCTTTTGCGCCCACGGCGGGGCGGCTGAAGTTCAAAGGCGTCGACATCACCGGCAGCCCGCAGCACGCATTCGCGCGCCGCGGCATCGCCAAGAGTTTTCAGATCACGAATGTGTTCAAGCAATTGAGCGCGCATGAAAACGTGCGCGTGGCGGTGCAGATGCGCTATTCACGTTACGGCGTGTTCAAGCCGCGTGCGGCGATGACGGCGTTGTCTGAGCGTGCTTCGGAACTGTTGGCACGCGTCGGACTGGCCGACCACCGCCACCGCCCCGCGGCCGACCTGGCGCACGGACAGCAGCGCGCGCTGGAAGTGGCGATGGCGCTGGCGAGTGAGCCAGAGCTGCTGCTGATGGACGAGCCCACCGCCGGCATGTCGCCGGAGGAAACCAAAGTGATGATGGACCTGATCACGGCGCTGGCGGCCGAGCGCTCGGTGATCCTGGTGGAGCACAAGATGAAGCTGGTGATGGGCATCTGCGAACGCTTATTGGTGCTGCACTACGGCGAGTTTCTGGCCGAAGGCACGCCCGACGAGATCCGCGCCAACGCCGAAGTCCGGCGCGTGTACCTGGGGCAGGGCTAGCCATGCTGAGCGTTCAAGGCCTGTCGGCCTGGTACGACCGCAGCCATGTTGTGCAGGGGATCGACTTCGAAGTAAGGGCCGGTGAGATCGTCACCTTGATGGGCCGCAACGGCGCCGGAAAAACCAGCACGCTGCGCGCGGTGATGGGGCTGATCGCCAAGCGGGCCGGCTCGGTGCGCTTCGACGGCAAAGAGATCGCGACGCAACCGGCGCATACCCGCTACCACCTGGGTCTGGCCTATGTGCCCGAAGAGCGCCGCATCGTGCCGGGACTGACGGTGCGCGAGAACCTGCGGCTCGGGTTGATCGCCGGCAAGGAGCGTGCGGCCGAAGCCGAGCGCATCGACGAAATCGCGCAGACCTTCCCGCGGCTGGCCGAACGCATGTCGCAGGAAGGCACATCGCTTTCCGGCGGCGAGCAGCAGATGCTGGCAATCGCGCGGGCATTGATGGCGCGGCCGCGGATGATCCTGCTGGACGAACCATCGGAAGGGATCATGCCGGTGCTGGTCGACGAGATGTTCGAGCTGTTCACGCGCTTGAAGGCTGGCGGAACGACCATCCTGCTGGTGGAGCAAAACGTCGAGCGCGCGCTGGCGGTGTCCGACCGGGCGATCATCCTGGACCAAGGGCGCATCGTGCACAGCGGGAATGCCAAGGCATTGTTGGCTGACCAGGCGATCCAGGAACGCTACTGTTCTGTGTAAGGCGCGGTGAACGGCACGGTGCAAGGCGCTTCCGCGGTGCGCTATGATGCGCCGCAATTGCAACGCAACCCGCTCGAGTCGATGAAAACCGCCACCCTGCCTTCGCTTCGTGTCGACCCGCAACTGCGCGATGCCGCTGAGAGCGTGCTCGAAGAGAACGAAACGCTGTCCGCGTTCATCGAGAGCTCGGTGGTGCAAAGCATCGAACGCCGGCAGGCACGCGCCG
This sequence comes from Pseudomonadota bacterium, assembly GCA_030853725.1. GTDB lineage: Bacteria > Pseudomonadota > Gammaproteobacteria > Burkholderiales > Burkholderiaceae_C > Rubrivivax. Next base: position 3,585 of record JALYUN010000083.1, read on the forward strand.
AGTTCATCGCCAGGGGCCTGGCTTCACGTGAGGAGGCCCTGCGCACGGGCCGGTACTACAGCGCGGGCGAGGTGCATGCCGAACTGACGGGCATGCTCGACAAGGCCAGGGCGAAGCTGCAACGCAAGGCGAGCGCTTGAGTTTCGCGGTCCGCTACAGCGCTGCGGCGCGGGCGGACCTGAAGCGCCTGGTGGCGCACATGCTGGAGCAGGCCCGGTATGCAGAAGACCTGGACCGCGCTGAACAGGCGCTTGAAGCCATCACGCAGGCCATCGACAGTTTGGCCCACACGCCGTTCATCTACCGCAAAGCCGGTGCCAGCCCGTTCTTGCGCGAACGGATCATTCCCTTCGGCAGCAGCGGTTACGTCGCGCTGTTCGAGGTCGACAACGACCAGACCGTGACGGTGCTGGCCGTACGCCACCAGCGTGAGGACGACTACCACTGAAGCTTGCGCACCGCTGACCGTCCATGGCACAGCGACAATGACGTTCAGCCATGGCACTCGATCTCGACACCCTTGAAGCCCTGCGCCGCCAGCACCCGGCCTGGCGGCTGTTGCAGGCCGATTCGGCACCGCTGGTGGCGAGCTTCCTGCACCGCGTGTTCGTGCAGCCGAACCGGCGCTTGATCCACCAGGCCGAGCTGGCCTCGGCGCTGGACGACACGCTCTATGCGGTGCGCGAGCAACGCGGCCACGCCAGCTACCCGAAGCCCGCGCTGGAGTACCTGAACGACTGGGCCGCCAACGACAAGGCCTGGCTGCGCAAGTTCTACCCACCGGGTTCCGACGAGCCGCACTTCGACCTGACACCCTCCACCGAACGCGCGTTGACCTGGCTCGACAGCCTGGGCGCACGCAGCTTCGTCGGCACCGAGTCGCGGCTCTTGACCTTGTTCGAATTGCTGCGCCAGATCAGCGACGGCAGCGAAACCGACCCCGAAGTACGCGTGGCCGAGCTGCTGCGCAAACGCGAAGCGATCGACGCCGAGATCGAGCGCGTGCGCAGCGGCGACGTACCGCTGCTGGGTGACACCGCGCTGAAAGAGCGCTTCACGCAGTTCACCACGCTGGCGCGCGAACTGCTGGCCGACTTTCGAGAGGTCGAGCAGAACTTCCGCGGCCTGGACCGCCGCGTGCGCGAACGCATCGCGTTGTGGGACGGCAGCAAGGGCGCGCTGCTGCAGCAGATTCTGGGCGAGCGCGACCTGATCGACGACTCCGACCAGGGCCGCAGCTTTCGCGCCTTCTGGGATTTTTTGATGTCGCGCGACCGGCAAGAAGAGTTGACCGGCTTGCTCGACCGCGTGTTGCAGCTGGAGCCGATCCAGGAAACCGCGCCCGATCCGCGGTTGCGCCGCGTGCACTACGACTGGCTCGAAGCCGGCGAGCAGACCCAGCGTACGGTTGCGCTGCTGTCGCAGCAGTTGCGCCGCTTCCTGGACGACCAGGCGTTCCTGGAGAACCGCCGCATCATGGATATCCTGCGCAGCGTCGAAGCCGGCGCGCTGGCGGTGCGCGCGCAGTGGCCGCCAGGCACCTTCATGCAGATCGACGATATTGCGCCGCAGATCGAATTGCCGATGGAACGCCCACTGCATGCGCCCGCTGTGAAGGCCGCGCTGCATAGTGCACCGATCGACGCCGGCGACGAAGACCTGGACGCGGCCGCGCTCTATGCGCAGTTCGTGGTCGACAAGGCAGCGCTGGCGCAGCACGTGCGGCGCAGCCTGCAACAACGCAGCCAGGTCACGCTGGCCGAGTTGTTGGCCACGCGCCCGCTGCAGCAGGGGCTGGCCGAACTGGTGAGCTATTTCAGCCTGGCATCCGAAGCCCAAGCCGGCGTACGCGCGCTGATCGACGACAGCGTCGAAGAGCAGGTGGCCTGGACGGCGCGCAACGGCCAGGCGAAGCAGGCGCGGCTGCCGCGTGTGATCTTCACCCCGGCGCGATGACGGCCGACGCCGCGCTGGGGTCAACGTCGGACGCAGCGCCTGCAGCGGGCGGCGCCGAGCTTTCGGCGGTGCTGATCCCGCTGCTCAAAGGCGTGACTTACCGCGCCGACGACGCCGCGCACTGGAGCACGCTGCTGCAGCACCAGGGCCGCGTTCGCGACCACGCGGCGGTACTGGGTCTGGAGCTGATGCTCGACGAAGCCGAAGGCCACGCTTTCCTGCGCGCCAAGCCGGTGGCCGAAGACGACCCGGCGGCGAAGCTGCCGCGACTGGTGGCGCGGCGCCCGCTGTCGTTTCCGGTCAGCCTGCTGTTGGCGCTACTGCGCAAGAAGCTGGCCGAGTCCGATGCCGGCGGCGGCGAGACTCGGCTCATCCTGTCGAAAGAGCAGGTGACCGACCTGCTGCGCGTCTTCATGCCCGACGCCAGCAACGAAGCACGGCTCATCGACCAGGTCGACACCCACCTGAACCGCGTGGCCGAACTCGGCTTCGTGCGCAAGCTGCGCGGGCAGGACGGCATGTTCGAAGTGCAACGCATCATCAAGTCCTTCGTCGACGCGCAGTGGCTCGGTGAATTCGATGCGCGGCTGGCGGCGTATCGGACGCAGTTGCAGACACCAGGCAGCACAAGCGATGAAGGCTGAAACGCTGCAATTCGACTTCGTGGCCGACGAGAGCCTGGCGGGCTTTCGGCTGCAGCGGCTGGAGGTCTACAACTGGGGCACTTTCGACGCCCGCGTCTGGAGCCTGCGCGCCGACGGCCGCAACGCGCTGCTGACGGGCGACATCGGTTCCGGCAAGTCGACCCTGGTCGACGCGGTGACGACGCTGCTGGTACCCGCGCACCGCGTGGCCTACAACAAGGCCGCCGGCGCCGACACCCGCGAGCGCACGCTGCGCAGCTACGTGCTGGGTCACTACAAGGCAGCGCGCAGTGAATTGGGCGGCTCCGGCAAGCCGGTGGCGCTGCGCGGGGCCGACAGCTATTCGGTGATCCTGGCGGTGTTCCACAACGCCGGCTACGACCAGACCGTGACGCTGGCGCAGGTGTTCTGGCTGAAAGACCCGGCGGGGCAGCCGCAGCGGCTCTATGCAGTGGCCGAGAAGCCGCTCGGCATCGCGGCCGACTTCGCCGAATTCGGCAGCGACATCATCAAGCTGCGTAAACGTTTGCGCAGTGCCGGTGTGGTGGTCGAGGACACGTTTCCGCCCTATGGCGCACTGTTTCGGCGCCACTTCGGCATCCACAACGAACAGGCGCTGGAGCTGTTTCACCAGACCGTGTCGCTGAAGTCGGTCGGCAACCTGACCGAGTTCGTGCGCAGCCACATGCTGGAACCCTTCGACGTGGCGCCGCGGCTGGCGGCGCTGATCGCCCACTTCGACGACCTGAACCGGGCTCACACGGCAGTGCTGAAGGCACAGCGCCAGGTGGCGTTGCTGCAGCCGCTGGTCGCCGACGGCGACCGCCATGCGGCACTGTCGCAGGCGATCCAGCAACAGCGTGAGGCACGCGACGCGCTGCAGTCGGCCTTCGCGGTCCACAAGGCGGGCCTGCTGGAGCTGCGGCTCCAATTGCTGAGCGAAGAAGCGGCGCGGCAGGCCAACCAGATCGAGTCGCTGAGCACACTGCAGCGCGAGCAGCAGGCGCAGGAGCGTGAACTGCGCAGCGCCATCGCTGCCAGCGGTGGCGACCGCATCGAAAGCCTGGCGCTGGCGATCACGCGCAAGGCCGACGAACAACAGCGCCGCAGCGACAAGGCCGCACGCTACGACGCGTTGCGCAAGGCACTCGGGCTTTTGACGGTGGAACGCGCCGACGACTTTCTGGCCCAGCGCGCGCTGACCGCTCCGCTTCGCGAGCAGGCGGCCGACCGCGAAGCGGCGCTGCAAAACGAGTTGAACGAACTCGGTGTGACTTTCGCGCAGGACCGCCAGGCCCATGCCGATCTGATGCACGAGCTGGACAGCCTGAAAGCCCGGCGCAGCAACATCGACGCGCAGCAGGTGGCGCTGCGGGGCGCCTTGTGTACCGCCCTGAAGCTGGACGAAGCCGACATGCCGTACGCGGGCGAGCTGCTCCAGATGCGAGACGACGAGCGCGACTGGGAAGGCGCGGCCGAGCGGCTGTTGCGCAGCTTCGGCTTGTCGTTGCTGGTGCCTGAGGCGCACTACGCAGCCGTCAGTGATTGGGTCGACCGCACGCAACTGAAAGGGCGGCTGGTCTACTACCGCGTCAGGGCGGGGCGCAAGGGTGCAGGCAAGGACGGGCGCGCCGAGCTGCCGGCGCTGCACCCCGATTCGATGGTGCGCAAGTTGCTGGTCAAGCCCGATTCGCCGTTCTACGGCTGGCTGGAACGCGAACTGGCGCACCGCTTCGACCTGGCCAGCGCGACCCAGGGCGAGCAGTTTCGCCGTGAAGCCCGCGCCATCACCCGCGCCGGGCAGATCAAGGGCGGCAACGAGCGCCATGAGAAAGACGACCGCCACCGCATCGACGACCGCAGCCGCTATGTGCTGGGCTGGAGCAACCTGGCCAAGATCGCGGTGCTCGAGTCGCGCGCCAAGTCGCTGGCGGCGCGCGTGGCCGACACCGGCCAGCGCCTTGCGTTGCTGCAGCGTGAACAGCAGCAGGGTCGCGAGCGGCTGGCCGCGCTGAACAAGCTGGAGGAGTACCGCGACTGGGCCGAACTGGACTGGCGCAACAGCGCTGCCGAATTGGCCGCACTGCAGGCCGAGAAGCAGCAGTTGGAAGCGGCTTCCGACGTGCTGAAGGTGTTGGCGGCGAAGCTGTCGGAACTGGAGTCCGTCATGGGCCGCAGCGCCGAGCAGCTCAAGAAGCGCGAAGCCGAGCAAGCGCAATCTCAATTGAAGCGAGCGCAGGCGCAGGCGCTGCGCGAGCAGCTTCAAGAGCTGCTGGACGCAGCCGAATTCGCCACCCACGCACCGCACTTCGAACGCATCGAAGCCTGGCGCATCGAAGCGCTGGGCGCGCACACCCTGACGGTGGAGTCCTGCGACCCGCGTGAACAGACGCTGCGCCGCTGGCTGCAGGAACGCATCGACGCCGATGAACGCAAGCTCACGCGGGTGGCCGAGAGACTGGTGCGTGCGATGACCGAATACAAGGAAGCCTACAAGCTCGACACGCTGGAAGTCGACGCCACGGTGGCCGCCGTGCCCGAGTACCGCAGCATGCTGGCGCAATTGCAGGCCGACGACCTGCCGCGCTTCGTGGCGCGCTTCAAGGAACTGCTCAACGAGAACACGATCCGCGAAGTGGCGCAGTTTCAGTCGCAATTGCACCGTGAACGCGAAACCATCAAGGAACGTGTGGCGCGCATCAACGAATCGCTGACGCAGATCGACTACAACGCCGGGCGCTACATCGCGCTCGAAGCGCAAGCCACCGGCGACGCCGAAGTGCGCGACTTCCAGATCGAATTGCGCGCCTGCACCGAAGGCGCGCTGACCGGCTCCGACGACGCGCAGTACTCAGAGGCCAAGTTCCTGCAGGTGCGCCAGATCATCGAACGCTTTCGCGGCCGTGAAGGCTCGTCCGAACTCGACCGGCGCTGGACCGCCAAGGTCAGCGACGTACGCCAGTGGTTCGTCTTCGCCGCCAGCGAACGCTGGCGCGAAGACGGCAGCGAGCATGAGCACTATGCCGACAGCGGCGGCAAATCGGGCGGGCAAAAGGAGAAGCTCGCCTACACGATCCTGGCGGCCAGCCTGGCCTACCAGTTCGGGCTGGAATGGGCGGCGGTGCGCTCGCGTTCGTTCCGTTTTGTCGTCATCGACGAAGCCTTCGGCCGCGGCTCGGACGATTCGGCCGAGTACGGCCTGCGCTTGTTCAAACAATTGAATCTGCAGTTGCTGATCGTGACGCCGCTGCAGAAGATTCACATCATCGAGCCCTATGTGGCGAGCGTGGGCTTCGTCCACAACGAGGACGGCAGCGCTTCGAAGCTGCGCAATCTGAGCATCGAGGACTACCGCGCTGAAAGAGACGCTTTGACGTGACGCCGACGTGGACCACCGCTGCCGATCTGCGCACGCAGGTGCAGCGGCGTTGGGACAAGGGCGAGCTGCTGGCCGAGAGCGTCGTCGCAAGCGATTTGTTCCCGCTGCGCCTGACGCTGCGGGTGCCGAACTCCGGCGATTTGTCCGCGCAGTTCGAAGCCGTTCGAGTTTGGAGCGCCGCCCTGCAGCAAGCCGCGGCCGGCAGCATCCGCATCGTGCAGCGCGAAGTGCGCCACCGTGTGATCGGTCGCAACAGCCTGCCGGCCGAAGCTTGGGTCGATACGCTGGCCGATGCGCTGCGGCTGCTGGGGCGGCTTGCGGATGCGCGCCGTTTTGCTGCCATCGTCGACGCGACACGGCAGCAGCAGCCCTCGCTGCTGCCCTGGCTGCAGCGGCAAGCGCTGCAGGCGCTGGCGTTGGCCGGGGACTGGGCGCGCCTGTTGTCGACGGTGACCTGGCTGCAGACCCACCCACGGCCGGGCATCTATCTGCGGCAGGTCGACCTGCCTGGCATCGACAGCAAGTTCATCGAAGACCGGCGCGCGCTGCTGGCCGAACTGCTGGACCTGGCGTTGCCACCCGAAGCGGTCGAATCCGCGGCCAGCGGCCTGGCGCAGTTCAACCGCCGCTATGGTTTTCGCGACAAGCCGCTGCGCGTGCGGTTGCGCTTTCTGGACCCGCTGCACCGTGCCTGGGTACCCGGCGCCGAGGCCGACTACACGCTGACGCACGACGCCTTTGCGCAGTTGAATCCCGCTGTGGAGCAGGTCTTCGTGACCGAGAACGAGATCAACTTCCTGGCCTTTCCGCCGCTGCCCAGGAGCCTGGTGGTCTTCGGTGCCGGCTATGGTGTCGACGAACTGGCACAGGCCCGCTGGATCGACGGCTGTGCGCTGCACCACTGGGGCGACATCGACACCCACGGATTCGCCATCCTGGACCAATTGCGTGCCCGATTTCCGCATGCCCAATCGTTCCTGATGGACCCAGCGACTTTCAGGGCCCACGAAGCTCACTGGGGTACCGAGCCGCAACCCACCCAGCGCGACCTGCCGCGGCTCAATGATGCCGAGCGCCGGCTCTACGACGACTTGCGCTGGCGCCGCCTGCGCGACGAGCCGCTGCGGCTGGAGCAAGAGCGCGTCGGCTACGCTTGGGTGCAGCAGGCGCTGGCGGCGTTGCCGCAGCGATGAGGCGCGGCAACGGTTTGACCGTCATCAGCGAATGCCGGTGCTGCCATGCCGAGGCTTGGCAGCGGCGGCCAGCAGGTCCCGCAGTACAGGTGCCGGGCTGTCCGGGTCCAGCCCCGCCAATGCAGGGTTGATGGACAAAACGAAGTTGTCGATTGAACAAGTGCTTGTGGATTTCAATGCTGAGGTGCGGAGGCTGAACCATGAAGACGGTCCTGCTTGATGTCCGATCGCCGGAGCAAGCCGTGGCGGAGATGGGCGCCGCGCTCAGAGCCGGCAAAGCTTGCAAGAACGCTCGCATCTCGTTTGTGACGCCAGCGTTGCTGTGGAAAGTACTGACCCCTGCGCTCGAGCAAGTCCCTGACCGCCAGCTACCCGTGCCGCCATTCGACTTCTCAAAGCAGCCACTCGATCGGTAGCCCTGACAACAGAATCACCCAGCATCGCTTGACGAACGAGGTACCGGGTTCATGGTCGTGCCGTACTGGCCCGGCTTCGGTGTGTTCGATCCAAACCATCCGGTCGCCCGGCTCCAGCCGCACTTCGTAGGCGTGCTGTGCGATCTCGTCATCGAAAACTCCGGCCATCTGCGCGCTGATGGCCGGGCTTTCGATGACGAACCCGAGTTCGGTATTCAGCTTTGCCGAACGCGGGTCGAAGTTGAACGAGCCGACAAAAATGCGGTCGCGGTCGACAGCGAAGGTCTTCGCATGCAGGCTGGCCGCTGAACTACCGCCGACGCCACTGCCGCCCAGATGCTTCTTCGGTTTGCC
>JALYUN010000096.1 GCA_030853725.1 Pseudomonadota bacterium
ACGCAAGCGCGGCGGAGGCGCCGGCCGCAGGTGGCAACAGACTGCGCGCGGTGGCGGCGTCGACCGAGGGCGCGTCGGAAGTCGCGCCCACGCGCAGGCCGGAGAACGCCGATCCGGCCGATGCCCCGGCCGACAGACCCACGCCGATGCCCCCTCCAAGCGACAAACCGGCGCCGGCGGAAAACCCCGCCCCGGCCGACGCCCCGGCGGAAAATGCCACCGGTGCGCCAATCGCAATAGCACCGCCGACCGACAGGGACGCACCGGCGCCGAAGCGCAGGCTCGCGGAAGCGTTGGCCGCGGCAACGGCACGGGCCGCGCGTGGGTCGCCCAGCGCGTCGGCCACATCCTTGGGAGCGGCGCCGAGAGCGCTGTCCACCGGCCCGAATCCGGCATTGCCGTCGACGCTGGCATTGGGGTTCTTGTTGCTCTGGAACTCGACCTCCTGGGCCGACAGGGTCAGGTTGAGACCGGCGCGCAGCGGCACGCCACTGGCTGAGAAGAAGTCGATGGTCTCCTTGTATTGCTCTATCACGCCCTTGAAGCGGTAGCTGCCCCAGCCAAACTCGACCTTGGGCGCGAACTGCTTGCTGCCGTGTTTCGCCGGCTCCATCAGTCGCGCCAGTCGCTCGGTCTGGCCCCGGACATCGCTGCCGTCGTCGGTGGTGTCGAACACCAGCGCCATCGACAGCTTGGCGCTGCTCTTCTTGACGAACTGGCGTGCACCGTTGTTGCCGTTGCGGTCATCGAACTCGTTGCTGACGGTGTATTCGAGCGAGGCCGGGTTGAACTGCACCGCGAACGGTTCGCCGCCAGCCCCGGTTCCGTCGAGCACCTTGAAGGTGGCGACCTCTACGGCGGGCGCGTCGGGCAGGCGGCTCATAAGCCAAGCTCCGCGCAAAGCAGCGCAGCGCGAGCTTGCTGGGGGCGGCCCGGCGCCGCGCTCATGACGCGGCTCCTTCGACCACCCAACGCAAACCCTCGTGCGCCAGGTGCAACTCTTCGATGCCGATGTCGCTGCCCTTGGCATTCAGATCGGCGGCCTTGAACTTGACCGGCAGGCATTTGTCCAGCGCCCAGGTGATGACGTCCTGCCCGGCCGCGCCCTGCATCGCGATTTCGGCCGACAGCCGGTAGGCGTAGGCGCCACCGGCAACCAGCTGGAACCACTTGAATGCATCACGCGTGGTGGTCATGCCGCGTTTGAGCACCACGGTGGCGAAGCTGACCGCGCCCACGCGTTGCGCGGCTCCGTAGTTCACGCCGCCGGATTTGATGACCTTGGGCTCCATCGTGGCCTCAAGCCCACTGCATTCGGCGAAGGCGCCGCTGCATACGGCCACCGACTCGCCATTGGCCTGGTTGGAAAACCGCACATGGAACCGGAACACATGCAGCGGCGCCAGCAGGTTTTCGGACCGGTTGTTGCTGGAGGTCGTGGCCATTACGCGGCCTCCCGCAACGCGAGCGTGTTGCCCGCATTGTTCAGGTTCAGAACCACCGTGATGCGCTCGATCGACATCGCCGGTTGAACCGTGATCTCGACTATCAGTCGGCCCGCGTCGATGTCGGCCTGCGTCATGGTGGAGCGGTCACAGCGCACCGTGAACGCCTCACCCATGGTGGCGCCCGCGAAAGCGCCTTCGCGCCAGAACGCCTCCAGCAGCGTGCCCATGACGCGGCGCACGCTGGTCCAGGTGGCGTTGCCGCTGGGCTCGAACACCAATGCGTTGCCGGCGGCACGCGCAGCGCGCAGAATGCTTCCCATCAGACGCGATGCGCCCCCGAAACGCCAGGCTTCGCCCGACGACAGGGTGACGTCGGACTGCAGTGCCCAGCCATCGGCCTGGGGCGCGAACAGACATACCTGGCGCGCCAGCCGGGCGTCGCGGCTATCGTCTCCCAGGCCCCACGATGGCACGGGTTCGGCGTCGCCCACGTCACGCAGCCGGCTTATCGAAGAGTCGCCCGCGACCGATCGAAAGGCGCCGCGCGCCACCGCGCCGACCGACACCAGACCGGCCAGCACGCCGTCGGGTGACTCGAGCGATTCGGGCAGGTCCAGCGCGGCCTGCGTGCGCAGCCAGGGCCAGGCGAGTTGCACGAACGCGCTGGCAGCGCCGGGGTCGTCGCCGTTGGCCGCTGCTTGCCCCGCTATGACTCCGATACGTTGCAGATAGGCCAGCATGTCGGCCTGTGCATGCACCTGACCGCTTGGTGCATCGGGCGCGACGCGTCGGGTATCGGCTTGGGGCAGGGGCAGAGCGGCCAGCAGCATCACCTCGCGCTGGTGGCGCGCCAGAAACGCGCGGCTTGCGATCAGTGCGAGCTGCCATGCGGCAAACCCGTTGCTGTCGAGCCGCGGGGCCGGGATGCGGCGCAGTGTGGTGTCAGGTGCGGGCAGCTCGTTGGCGCTGCATTCGACGAAACCGGTGGCCACGGCCGGTGGCGGCGGATCGGTGCGTGCCTCGTTGTCCTGCGTGCTGCAGGCATCGGGCAGGTCGGGCATCAGCAGCAGGCTGACCTCGCGCAGTCCGTACAGATGTTGCATACCCTGCCAGGAAGACGGGTCGTAAGGCGCGAACAGCCGGGCCGGGTTGCTGCGGTCGGCAAAGTCAGGAATCATGTTGCGCAGGCGGTCGCGCCGCGCCGCTTCTCGAGTGGCTGCCGGTTCGATGAAAGGCCAGGGATCTCCGACCCGCACAATGACCGCGCGCCGGCCACCCCGGGCAAAGAAACTGCGCACGGCGGCACCCAGATAGGTGGTGCAGACGGCGCTGGCGCGATTTGCAGAAAGCTCGCCTGCGCCCGTGCGCAGGGGTCGGACATTCCACGCGAACAGAGCGTCGAAAGTGTCCCAGCTGTCGACGACCACGGGTATGTTGAGCAGGGACTCGACCTGATCGGCCGGCCGACGCCAGATACCGTTGACCCATCCCGCAGCGGCGATCTGCGCCCGCATGCGCGGCGACAGCGGCAGACCGGTGCGCCGCGCCACGTAACCCACGAAACACGCCACGTCGGCGCGGTGGGGATCCGGCTCGGAGACCGGTGCGGCGGTTTCGAAGACGACGCTCATGGTGTCAGTTCTCCATCTCCAGGCCTTCGGACGACAACACCAGTTCTTCCATCGCCACGTCGCCACCGCCTTTGGCCGCCAAGGTGGCTCCGGTGTATTTCATCGGCAATACACCACGCAGAATCCACGACTGCACCGGCTTCTGGGCTTCGTCCAGCAACAGGATGTTGACGCTCTTCTTGGCATCCGGTCCCTGCGTGCGCGCGGCCTTGACCCACTGGAACAGCG
>JALYUN010000100.1 GCA_030853725.1 Pseudomonadota bacterium
CTGTCGAACAGTTCCAGCAACATCTCGACCCCGGCCACGCTGGCCAGCGCATCGGCTTCGATGAAGGTTTCCATGCGCGCGCCGATGCCCACCAGCCGCTCCAGCAGCCGCCCCACCGTCAGCAGCCGCCAGCCGTGGTCGCGCGTCATGCGGTCGGTCTGCGCGCCGGTGACGGCCGCCATCTGCAACGCCAGGCGGTCCAGCGCCGGCAGCACCTGCACCGTATTCGGCAACTGGGCTGTATGGCCTATGCCAGCAGCCGTTCCGGCCGCAGCTTGTGCTTCGGCCATGGCATGCGCGAACTGCTCGCGCATGTTGCGGATCAAGCCCCAGTGCTCCGACGACAAGCGCTCGCGCAGTGACGTGGCCACCCGGTCCAGCGACTGCAGGTTGTAGGCGATGCTGTAGGCGCTGCGCGGCCGCCCGGCCGCAATCGCGGCGTGCGGTGGGTCACGCAAACCGGCGAGCACGGCGCGTTCGAACAGGTGCGCCGCCTGCACCAGCGTCGGCACGCCTTGCGGCGCCAGCCCGGTGCTGACAGCCAGGGCCGAGATCGCGTTCAACACCGGCGGCGGGGCGTCGTTGTCGGTAGTGATGAGCATCAACGTGGCGCGCGCCAGCCGCACCAGTTGTTCGGTGCGTTCGCTGTAGCGGCCAAGCCAGTACAGGTTCTCTCCGGTGCGGCTGGAGACCGGCCGGTGGCGCTGCAGGATGTCGTCGACTTCCAGCCGGCGCGGCAGCATCGAGAAGGTGTCGACCGCACCGTCGGTCATGACCCAGGTGTCCAAGCTGCTGCCGCCGCGCTGCATCGACAGGCTGGTGTGTTCGCGCTGCGCCACGCGCGTCATGCCGCCCGGCAGCACGTGCCACTGGCCGCCACCATCGGCAATGGCATAGACGCGCACCATGGCCGGGCGCGGCGTCAGCACGTCGTTGCCCCAGATCGGGGCGCGTGAGAAGCGCAGTCGGCTCTGCACGGTCCAGCCGTCGGGATCGTCGTCGATGGCGGCAGCTTCGGACTGCCGGACCTGGCTGGTGCGACCCCCCTGCGGGAAGGTGCTGCGAACGATCTTGCCGGCCAACTCGTCGCGCACACCCTGCCAGGCTGCGGCTTCACCGCACCACCAGCTCGGCAGCGCCGGCATCTGCAGTTCCTGGCCCGTGAGCCGGCGCGAGATCGCGGGCATGAAGCCCTGGATCGCCGGTGACTCCAGGAACGCACTGCCGAGCGCGTTCGAGATCACCACCGTGCCGGCACGGGCTGCCTGCAACAAACCCGGCACGCCGAGAGCGGAGTCGGAGCGCAGTTCCAGCGGGTCGCACCAGTCGTCGTCGAGCCGGCGCAGCACGCCGTGCACCGGCTCGAGCCCTTCGACGGTCTTCAGGAACAGCCGCTCTTCGCGCACCGTGAGGTCACCGCCTTCGACCAGCGGTACGCCCAGGTAGCGCGCCAGGTAGGCGTGTTCGAAATAAGTTTCGCTGTAGACCCCGGGGGTCAACAACACGATGCGCGGCGTGGCGCCGCCGGCCACGGTGCGGGCAGTTGCTTCCAGTGCATCCAGCAGCCGCCGGTACGAGCTGGCGATGTGCTGCACTTGCAGTTCGCGAAAGGCGTCGGGGAACTGGCGCGCGATGACCAGCCGGTTGTGCAGCACGTAGCCCAGGCCGGACGGGCCTTGGGTGCGCTGCGCCACCATCCACCAGCGGCCGTCGGGCCCACTGGCGATGTCGAAGGCGACGATGAACAAGCGCAACCCACCGGGAGGCTCGACCCCGATCATCGGCCGCAGCCAGCCCGGGTGGCGCAGCAGCAGCGCTGGCGGCAACAAACCCTCTTTCAGCAGCGTCTGCGGGCCATACAGGTCGGCCAGCATCTGCTGCAGCAACTCGGCGCGCTGGATCACGCCGGCTTCGATGCCGGCCCAGACTGGCGGCTCGATCAGCAGCGGCAGCAGTTCCAGCGACCACGGCCGCGCGGCCGTGCCCTGCGCCGGGTCGTCGCTGAAGACGTTGTGGGTGACGCCGTCGAGCTGGATGCGCTGCGCGATCTGCTGCATGCGGCGGTCGAAGTCGGCGGCCAGATCCGCAGGCCGGCGTGACGGTGGGCGCTCCGCGGACTGGGCGCGCACCGGTGCCGCTGCTTCGCGCCGCAGCGCCAGGCCCTCACCCTGCTCCAGCGCAGCCGCGAAACGCTGCCACTTCGGATGCAACGCGCCCTTCGCGTCGCGCAGTTCGTCCCACACATCGGCTTCGGCCGGCAGCGCGCGCGCCAACAGCGTGTGCGCCACCGCGCCACCCGGCTCGGCGACGGTGTCGGTGTCGAAGGGCAGCGGGCTCTGCGAAGGCATGGCTGGTCGCTATCCAGGCTACAAACTGGGGCGGAAACGACCCGGCCGTCGAAGTACCCGCACGCGACCGAGTAATGCCGTGGAACCGGCTCTGCCGGGCCCCAGGCGAGCGCCCCCTCGGGGGGCAGCGACCGACAGGAAGCGTGGGGGCTTCATTTCCGAAGATCCAATGTGAAAGGATGCTCAAGGCTCGGCTGCGCGGGCTCGACATCGATCGTCCCCGGCGTGTGCCCGAAGCGGAAGAAGCGTGCCAGGCGGCGGCTCTCTGCCGTATAGGCGTTGACCGGAAAGTCCTCGTGGCTGAGCCCACCAGGGTGGGTCACGAAGTAGCGGCAGCCGCCCAGCGACCGCTGCTGCCAGCGGTCGACGAGGTCGAAGGTCAGCGGCGCATGGATGCCGATCGTCGGGTGCAGTGCAGAAGGCGGCTGCCAGGCCCGGTAGCGCACGCCGCAAACGAATTCTCCGACCCGCCCGGTGGGTTGCAGCGGCAGCGCCCGGCCATTGACGGTGACGACATGGCGGTTGTCGTTGAAGCCGGTGAGCTTCAGCTCGACCCGCTCCAACGACGAATCGACATAGCGCGCCATGCCGCCCGGTGCGCCTTCCTCGCCCATCACATGCCACGGTTCGAGCGCGGTCCGCAGGCTCATCTGCACGCCGCGCGCAGCGAATTCGCCGATCAGCGGGAAGCGGAACTCGAAATGCGGCGCGAACCAGGCGTTGTCGAACGGGTACCCGGCGCCCTGCAGGTCGGCCATTACGTCTTCGAAGTCCATCTGAATGAACGTCGGCAGCATGTAGCGGTCGTGCAGCCCCGTGCCGAAGCGCGTCAGCCGCGTGCTGCCGCGGCCGCGGTACGGTTCGCGCCAGAACCACGCCACCAGCGCGCGCAGCAAGAGCTGCTGCGACAGGCTCATGCGGGCGTGCGGCGGCATCTCGAAGGCGCGCAATTCCAGCAGGCCGAGCCGGCCGGTGGGGCCGTCGGGCGAGTACAGCTTGTCGATGCAGAACTCGCTGCGGTGGGTGTTGCCGGTGACGTCGATCAGCAAGTTGCGAAAGCTGCGGTCCACCACCCACGGCGGCACGGCTTCGTGCAGGCCGAGTTGGCGGTCGAGTTCGCCCAGCGCGATCTCCAGCTCGTAGACCTGGTCGTTGCGGGCTTCGTCGATCCGCGGCGCCTGGCTCGTGGGGCCGATGAACATCCCACTGAACAAATAGCTCAGGCTCGGGTGGTTGTGCCAGTAGGTCAGCAGGCTCGCGAGCACGTCAGGGCGGCGCAGGAACGGGCTGTCGGCTGCGGTGGCGCCGCCCAGCACGAAATGGTTGCCACCGCCGGTGCCGGTATGGCGGCCGTCGAGCATGAACTTTTCGCTGGACAAGCGCGTGCGGTGCGCCGCGTCGTAGAGAAATTCGGTGTGGTCGACCAACTCGTCCCAGTTCGACGCGGGGTGGATGTTGACTTCGATGACACCCGGGTCCGGGGTGACCTGCAGGATCTTCAGGCGCGGGTCGCGCGGCGGTGGGTAACCTTCCAGCACCAGCTTGACACCGGTCTCCACCGCCGCCGCTTCGATCGCGGCCAGCAGTTCCAGGAAGTCTTCCAGGTGCTTCAGCGGCGGCATGAAGACATAGAGCACGCCGCTCTTGACACCAGACTTTGCAAAAGCCGCCGCTTCGGCTTTCGGACCATTGGCGCGCTGTGGGTCGCGCACTTCCACGCACAGCGCGGTGCGGGTCAGCCAGCCACCGGACTCCTGGGCTTCGGGCGCCGCTTCGGCGCTGCGGCCCTCGGCAAACACCGGTGGGTTCGCGGGCCAATGCGGCGAGAGATCGTGCGCGCCGGCTCCGGCGTTGTTCGGCACCGTCGGAATCACATCGGATTCCGACAAAGTCGGCGCCGCCGAGCGCACCGCGGCGCTCAATGCGTTGGCGGGTTGCTGGCGCGGCGGTGCCGCCGCTGCAGGCAACGGCGACAGTGCTGCAAACGGGTCCTGCGCGATCAGTTCTTGGCGCTCGCCAGCCTTGGCCCACGGCAGCGAGTCCAGCGGCAACCGGTAGCCCATCGGCGAATCACCCGGCATCAGGTACAGCCGCTCATCACGCAGAAACCACTGGCCGCTTTGCCAGCTTGCATCGGACGCACCAGCCACCCGTTCGCGCTTGAGCGGCAGCAAATAACCCACGACGGCATCGAGCCCGGTATCGAAGACGCGCCGCAGCCGGGCCCGTTCAAGCGGGTCGTCCAGACGCGATTGATGGGGGTCGACATTGGTCGGCAGCCGGCGTTCGCGCCACAAGTAGTACCAGGCGTCTTCGTAGCCGGGTTGGATGTAGCTCGGATCGATCCCGAGCCGCCGAGTCAGCGCGGTCGTGAAGCGCTCGGCGTCTTCGGTGGTGCTGCGGTGGGTGTCGCGCTCGTCGGCGAACAGCGTGGGGTCGTTCCAGCACGGCGTGCCGTCGGCTCGCCAGCCTAGCGTCAACGCCCAGCGCGGCAGTTGCTCGCCCGGGTACCACTTGCCCTGGCCGAAGTGCAGGAAGCCGCCTTTGCCGTAACGCGCCACCAGCTTGTGCAGCAGTTCGGTGGCGAAGCCGCGCTTGGTGGGGCCGAGTGCGTCGATGTTCCATTCGGCTGCATCCCGGTCGGCCGTAGCGACAAACGTCGGCTCGCCACCCATCGTGAGGCGCACGTCGTTGGCGTCGAGCTCAGCGTCCACCTGCCTGCCGAGCGCCAGCACGGCGTCCCATTGCTCATCGGTGTAGGGC
>JALYUN010000102.1 GCA_030853725.1 Pseudomonadota bacterium
GCGCCGTGCCCACCGCGCGGCCGACCATCGCTTCGGCCAGCAGCGCGGCGTTGGCATCGGCGGCGCGCCCGCTCCACACCAGACGCCCGGCGCGCAGCACCGCCACCCGGTGCGAAACCCGCAGCACCTCGGCCAGCTTGTGGCTGATGAAGACGATCGACAAGCCCTGCACCACCATGCTGCGCAGCACGGCGAACAGGCCTTCGCTTTCGGCCGGTGTCAGCACCGCGGTGGGCTCGTCCAGGATCAGGATGCGGGCACCGCGCACGAGTGCCTTGAGGATCTCGACCCGCTGGCGTTCGCCGATCGCCAGGTCGGCCACGCGTGCGTCGGGGTCCACCTGCAGGCCGAAGCGCGCGGCTTCGGCCTGCAAGCGGCGGCGGGCTGCGGAGCGTGCTGAGGACCAGCGCCACAGGCTTTCGGTGCCGAGCATCACGTTGTCCAGCACCGACAGGTTTTCGGCCAGCGTGAAGTGCTGGTGGACCATGCCGATGCCGGCTTTCAAGGCGGCTTGGGGTTGCCCCGGCGCCAGGCGTCGGCCATCGACTTCGATGTGGCCCTGGTCGGCCACGTAATGGCCGAACAGGATCGACACCAGCGTGCTCTTGCCGGCGCCGTTCTCGCCCAGCAGCGCCAGCACCTCACCCCGCGCCAGGTCGAGTGTGATGTCGTCGTTGGCCCGCAGCGAACCGAAGGACTTGCCGATGCCGACGAGGCGCAACGCCGGCGTGGCGGCGGTTGCGACAGCAGGAACGGCCTCGATCATGACTCGATTCTCAGCGATGCTTTGGGGCGAACCGCGGCGTTACCGTCTGGTTGCGAAGCCGGCAGTGCGCTGCGTTCGGACCCCGGTTGCGTTGCCATCTGGCCTGCAAACCAGATGGTGCCCTGTGTGGCAATCAGGCGCCGAGCTGGCCCGCCAGGTCGATGAAGTCGCTGGCGACGAAATCGAAGTCGCCTTCCGCCCAAATCTCCTGCCGACCCTGCGGCCCGCGCTCCAATGGCCGGTGCACATAGGCCGTTCGCAAGCCGCAGGCCGCCGCCGCACGCAGGTCGCTGGTGTGGGCCGCCACCATCATCACCTGCGCCGGTGCCAGCCCCAGCAAGCGCGCCGCGCCCAGATAGACCTCGGGGTCGGGCTTGTAATGGTTGAAGAGTTCGGCGCTCAGTACGGTGTCCCACGGCAGCCCGGCGTGCTTCGCCATGTTCAGCAGCAACGCCACGTTGCCGTTGGACAAGGTGGTGATGGCAAAGCGCGCCTTCAGCCGGGTCAGGCCGGCGACGCTGTCGGGCCACGGCGCAAGCCGGTGCCACAGGCGATTGAAGTCGGCCGCTTCGGCTTCGGGCAGGTGAATGCGGCGCTCGGCCAAGAGCCGGTCCAGGATGCGGCGGTGCAGGCCGTCGATGTCGGTCCACGGCAGTGCGCCGGTGCGCACCTGGTGCATGGCGGGCGCATAGCCGGCGCGCCAGTCATCGGCAAAGGCCACCCAGTCGAGGTTCAGCCCCCGACGCTGCGCCAGCGCCGTGCCTTCGCGCACGACGCTGCTGCGCCAGTCGACGACGGTGCCGAAAACGTCGAAGCAGAGCGCGCGGATCGCGTCCGCCGGCAGCTTCATTTCAGGCTCGCTTTGGGGGCGGTGTCGTCGACCTTGACTGAGTACGTGCCGGCCATGATCTCGGCGCTGCGGGCGCGCACCTTGTCCATGACCGCTTTCGGAACCTTGGCTTCGAAGCTGCCCAGCGGGGCCAATTCACTGCCGTTGTTTTTCATCTTGGAATAGCTGCCGTAGTCCTCGGCCTTGAAGCTGCCGGACTTGACGGCTTTCAGCGCCGCGTCGATCGTCGGCTCCATGTTCCACAGCGCGCTCGCCACCACGGTCTCGGGGTACTGCGCCTGGGTGTTGATGACGTTGCCGATCGCCAGCACCTTGCGTTCCTTGGCGGCGTCGGAGACGCCGAAGCGCTCGGCATACAGCACGTCGGCACCGCGGTCGACCATCGCGAACGCGGCTTCCTTGGCCTTGGGCGGATCGAACCAGCTGTTGATAAAGCTGACCATGAACTCGGCCTTGGGGTTGACCTCGCGCACGCCGGCCATGAAGGCATTCATCAGCCGGTTGACCTCGGGGATCGGGAAGCCGCCGACCAGGCCGATCTTGCCGCTCTTGCTGACACCCCCGGCCACCAGGCCCGACAGGTAGGCCGGCTCCTGGATGTAGTTGTCGAAGACGCTGAAGTTGGGTGCTTGCGGCCCCTTGCTGCTGCCCAACAAGAAGGCGACTTTCGGGTAGTCCTTGGCCACGCGCCGCGCGGCGTCTTCAACCGCGAAGGCTTCGCCGACGATCAACCGGTTGCCCTGTTCGGCGTACTGCCGCATCACGCGCTCGTAGTCGGCATTGGCGACGTTTTCGCTGAAAACGTATTCGACCTCGCCGCGCGCCGCGGCCGCCTTCAGCGCCTTGTCGATGCGGCTGACCCATTGCTGCTCCACCGGCACGGTGTAGATCGCAGCCACCTTCAACTTGGCCTGGGCCCAGAGCGGTGTCGTCAGGGACAGGGTGCCAGCCAGGGCGGCCAGGTGGAGGACGTTGCGTCGCTGCAGCTTCATCGGGGTTCCTTGTAGGGGTGTGGGCGGGGGTTTTCGGGGTCCCGCGGTTATAGCAAGCCGGCAGGGCGCCCCGTGTCCGGCCTAGCCGACGTATCTGGCTTGACTGGAGGCGCCACCTAGAATCGAACCCGATCCGCAGCGCCCCGTGTCGATGACCACCCTCTCCACCCTGTCCGCCCTCTCGCCGCTCGACGGTCGTTACGCAGGCCGCATGGCGGCGCTGCGGCCGTTGCTGTCGGAAGCCGGCCTGATGCGCCACCGGGTGCAGGTCGAAGTCGAATGGTTCATTGCGCTGTCGGACGCGGGCCTGCCCGAATTCGCGCCGCTGCAGCCCGCCACCCGCGAGCATCTGCGCACGCGGGTGCAACAGTTCGGCGAAGCCGATGCCGCTGCCATCAAGGCGATCGAGCAAACCACCAACCACGACGTGAAGGCCGTCGAATACTGGCTCAAGCGCCAGCTCGAAGGTCACGCCGACGCACTGGCCGCTGCCGAGTTCATCCACTTCGGCTGCACCAGCGAGGACATCAACAACACCAGCCACGCGCTGATGCTGAAGGCGGCGCGGGCCGAGGTGCTGCTGCCGGCGCTGGACGCGTTGCTCGTACGCTTGACGACGCTCGCGCATGCGCTGGCCGCGCTGCCGATGCTGGCCCGCACCCACGGTCAGACCGCCAGCCCCACCACCGTCGGCAAGGAAATCGCGAACGTCGCGGCGCGACTGGCCACCGCACGTGCCCGCATTGCCGCGGTGCCGTTACCGGCGAAAATGAACGGTGCCGTCGGCAACTACAACGCACACCTGGCGGCCTATCCGGATGTAGCTTGGGAAGGCTTCGCACGCAACGTGGTCGAAGTGCGGCTCGGGCTCAGCTTCAACCCCTACACGATCCAGATCGAACCGCACGACGGCATGGCCGAGTTGTTCGACGCCATGGCCCGTGCCAACACCATCCTGATCGACTGGTCGCGCGATGTTTGGGGTTATGTCTCGCTCGGCTACTTCAGGCAGCGCCTGAAAGCCGGCGAGGTCGGTTCCAGCACCATGCCGCACAAGGTCAACCCGATCGACTTCGAGAACGCCGAAGGCAACTTCGGACTCGCCAATGCGCTGCTCGGCCACATGAGCGCCAAGCTGCCGATCAGCCGCTGGCAGCGCGACCTGAGCGACAGCACCGTGCTGCGCAACATGGGCGTGGTCTTCGGCTACACGGTGCTCGCCATCGACAGTCTGGCGCGCGGCATGGACAAGCTGCAAGTCGACGAAGCCGCACTCGCGGCCGACCTGGACCACGCCTGGGAAGTGCTGGCCGAACCGGTGCAGACGGTGATGCGGCGGTTCGGCTTGCCGAACCCGTATGAACAGTTGAAGACCTTCACCCAGGGCAAGCCGATCACGCGCAAACTGATGCACGGTTTCATCGAAGGCCTGGCGCTGCCGGCCGAAGCCAAGGCGCGCCTGCTGGCGCTGACGCCCGGCGGCTACACCGGAATGGCCGAAGCGCTGGCGCGGCGGCTGCCATGAACTTCACCCGTGCGCTGACCGAAGGCCAGTCGGCAGCGGACGGCTCGTTGCTGTGCGTAGGACTCGACCCCGACCCGACCCGCTTCCCGGCCGCGTGGCGCAACGACCCGCGTCACCTCTACGACTTCTGCGCCGCCATCGTCGACGCCACGCACGACCTGGTGTGCGCCTTCAAGCCGCAGATCGCCTTCTTCGCTGCCCATCGCGCCGAAGACCAGTTGGAGCGCTTGATTCAGCACATTCATCGCACCGCGCCCGGCGTGCCGGTGATCCTGGACGCCAAGCGTGGCGACATCGGCAGTACCGCGGTCCAGTACACGCGGGAAGCCTTCGAACGCTACTGTGCCGACGCGGTGACGTTGTCGCCGCTGATGGGTCTGGACAGCCTGGAGCCGTTCCTGCAATACGACGGCAAAGGCCTGATCTTGCTGTGTCGCACCAGCAACCCCGGCGGCGACGAATTGCAGGCGCGGCGCCTGGAAGGCAGTGCGGACGCGCCCTCGGAACCGCTCTACGAACGCATCGCGCGTTTGGCCGCCGGCCCCTGGAACCGCAACGGCCAGCTCGGCCTGGTGGTGGGCGCCACCTACCCTGCCGAATTGGCCCGGGTGCGCGCCCTGGCGCCGACGCTGCCGCTGCTGGTGCCCGGCATCGGCGCACAAGGCGGTGATGCTGCCGCCACCGTGCGGGCCGGCTGGCACAAGGGCGCGCCGATCCTGGTCAGCAGTTCGCGCGCAGTGCTCTATGCCGGCGTCGACGATGGCGACGGCAGTGGCTTTGCGGACGCAGCGCGCGCGGTGGCTGTGGCTACGCATGCCGAACTGGAGCGGGCCCGGTTGCCACCGTCCGTGCCCCCGACCGTGCGCCTGAACGTGCGCGCGCAGCGCTAGCCGCCAGCGCGTTCCGCAGAACCTCCCCCACACCGGAGCTGCAAGCTGGATCCCTTCGATGCCCAGAGCCGGCCCGGGTCGTCAGCGGCCCCGCCGTCGGACCGGTTCATCGAAGCCGGGCCCGCGGGGCGATCCTTGCAAGCCGCCACGCCGGCCACGCCGCTGGCTGCGGCCTCCCTGTGGATCGGGGCGATCGGTTGTGCAGCAGCGGCGCTGCTGATCGAGCTAGGACTGTGGCAAAGCGGCCAGGGTCATGCGCTGACGGCGGCCTTCGCCGCGCTGGCCTGGCTGGCCGCCATCGGCACCCGGCTGCGGCCGCGTCGGCAGGGGCTGGCGTTGACGGCGTTGTTCGTCACCGTGACGCTGTTGCTGGCGCTGGTGGCGGGCAGCCTGGAGATGGGGCTCGCGATGCCGGGATTGCTGGTGG
>JALYUN010000118.1 GCA_030853725.1 Pseudomonadota bacterium
CTACCGTCGCCGCACTTCAGTCGGGTGACGAACGGAGCTGTTGCGGTCTGCTCCTTGAAGACCCGCGCGACCTCCATGTACGGCGCACAGGTTGCGGCCAAGTTTGATTTCGTCAGCCACCCACGCCCTTCCGACTACAGCGCCACGGTCGAGATCCACGGCACCGCGGCAATCACCACCAGCCCGACCAGCAATGCGGCGATGTAGGGCCAGATTGCTCCGATCACATCGTCCGGCGGCGCGTCGCCGATGCGGCAGGCCACATAGAAACCCACGCCGATCGGCGGCATCATCAAACCGATGTTCATGGCAACCACCACCACCATCGCATAGTGGATGTCGTGGATGCCCAGCTTGCGCGCGATCGGAAACATGATCGGCGCCAGCAGCAACAGCGCCGGCAACCCTTCCAGCACGCAACCCAGCAGCAGAAACACCGCGATCGACACCACCAGAAACACCGCCGGGCCACCGGGCAGCGCCGTCATGAAGCCCGACAACTGCTGCACCAGCCCGCTCTGCGCAATGGCCCAGGCCATGGCCGATGCAGTGCCCAGAATCAGCAGGATCGCGCCGCTGAGCGCGGCAGTCTCCACCAGCATGTGCCAGACCTGACGCGCACTCAGGCCGCCGTACAGGAACTTGCCGATCACCATCGCATAGACCACGGCAATGGTCGAGACCTCGGTTGCAGTGGCCACGCCGCCGCCGACCGCGCCGCGGATCAGGAACGGCAGCACCAGCGCCGGCCCGGCAACGAGCACGAGTCTGCCCACGGCTTTCCACGGCGCGCGCCGCACGCCGTCCATGACCTCGTGCCGCGCCTTCCAACGCGCCAGCATCGCCAGTGCCGCCAGCAGCACCAGCGCCACGACGAAGCCGCTCTGGAACAGTCCGGCGATCGACACGCCGGCCACCGATCCCAACACGATCAACACGATGCTCGGCGGCACCGTGTCGGCCATGGCCGCGCCGGTGGCCAGCAACGCCACCATCTCGGCCGGCTTGTGGCCGCGGCGTTTCATCTCGGGGAACAACGCCGGCGCCACCGTGGCCATGTCCGACACCTTCGAGCCAGAAATGCCAGAGACGATGAAGAGCGACCCCAACAGCACATAGGACATACCGGCGCGGACGTGGCCCAGGAGCGAAGCCAGCACGTCGACGATCGCCTTGCCCATGCCGGTGCCGTCCAGCAAACAACCGAGCAGCACGAAGATCGGCACCGACACCAAAATAATGCTCGACATGCCTTCGTCCATCCGGCTCACGACCACCGTCAGCGGCACCGTGGTCGCGAAGCCCAGGTAGGCAAGCGTCGCCAGGCCGAAGCAGAAGCCGATCGGCACGCCGGACACCAGGCACAGCGCCACGATGCCCACCAGAAATATCAGCAGGTTCCAGTTGCCGAGCTGTTTGATCTGCGCCGCACCCGCCACGAAGGCCAGCGCCAGCACGCCGATCAGCAGCGCGCCCACCGCCAGCTGGCGCAGCTTCACGGTGCGCACCGCAAAGCTCAGTACCAGCAGCAGCATGCCGATCACGCCGACCGCAATCGCCGACACTCGCAGGCTGTTGGGCAGGTCTAGTTCGGGCGAACGGATCGCCCATTCGTCGCGCGCATAGTCCAGCGCCTGCGGCAGCAACGCCATCAGCGTCGCGGCCACGGCACACAGCGCAAAGGCCTGCACGTAACCGCGCTGCGGCTGCGACAGCTTCTCGACGAACATCGACAAACGCAGATGCTCGTTGCGGTGCATGGCGATCACCGTGCCGAGCATCGCCAGCCACAGGAACGACAGCGAGACGATCTCGTCAGCCCAGGTCACCGGCACCGTGAAGACATAGCGCGCGATCACGCCCACCAGCAACAGCACCACGATCACGGTCAACAGCAGCGCGCTCACAGCCTCCAGCGGCCGCATCGCGATCTGCACCCAGCGCGTGAAGCGATCAGGGGCGCCGCCGGCTCCTGCCAGCGGCGTGAGGTCCGCTTCGGTCAACCCAGCTTGCCGGTGTATTTCTCCAGCGCCGCCATCGCCTGGGGACCGAATTTGCCGCGCCACTCGGTGTAGAAGCCGGCCTTGGCAAGCTTGTCGCGGAAGCTTTTGACTTCGGGATAGTTGAAGATCATGCCCTTGGCTTTCAACTGACCTTCGATGCTGTTGTTCAGTCGGCGGATGTCGTCACGCTGTTTCAGCGCCGCTTCGTTGACATGCTTGGTGATGATTTTCTGAACCTCTGGCGGCGTCGCGTTCCAGCGCTTGTTGTTGGCCAGCACCCACTGGCCGTCCCACATGTGCCCGGTCATCGAGACATACTTCTGTACTTCATAGAGCTTGGCGATCTCGATGATCGCGAGCGGGTTCTCCTGGCCTTCGACCACTTTGGTCTGCAAGGCCGAGTAGACCTCCGAGAAGTTGATGCCGGTGGGCGACGCGCCGAAGGCCTTGAACATCGACGTCCACAGCGGGCTGATCGGCACCCGAATCTTGAAGCCGTCCAAGTCTTCGGCGTTGGTGATCGGCTTGGTGGATGTGGTGATGTTGCGAAAGCCGTTGTCCAGGATCTTCTCGAAGCTGTGCAGGTTGGCCTTGGCGATGGCGGCGCGCACGAAAGTGCCCAGGTCGCCGTCCATCGCCGCCCACACCGTCGGGTAGTCCTTGAACGCGAAGGCCAGACCGTTGATGCCGGCCAGCGGCACCAGGGTCTGCAGGATCAGCCCGGAAAGCGGGAAGAAGTCGATGGCACCCGAGCGCACCTGCGACAGCATGTCGGTATCGCCGCCGAGCTGGTTGTTCGGAAACACCTGAATGTCGACCTTCCCACCGCTGTCGCGCTTGATGGCTTCGGCGGCTTCCTTGACGCGGATCGTCGAAGGGTGGGTGGCCGGAATGTTGTTGGCCCACTTGAAGGTCATCTCGCCGCTTTGGGCGAAGGCCGGTACGCCGATCGCGGCCAGGGCGCCCACAGCGGCGCTGCCCTGGATGAAACTGCGGCGGCGGGGGGATGTGATGAGCTTGTTCATATCGTTGTCTCCTGTTGGCTTGTGAATCAGAAACTTCGGTGCAGCAGCTTCGATGCGGCAGCGGCGATCTTGGTCGGCGACAAGCGCGACTCGTCTTCCAGCACTTGTGCATAACCAACCGGAATACGCGGCGCACCCAGCCGCGCCACGCGGCAGCCGGTAGCCTCGGCGGCGGCTGCGGCCACTTCGGCGCCGAAGCCGGCGACCTGCACTGCTTCGTGCACCACCAGCAGGCGGCCGGTGCGCGCGGCGGACTCGCAGACGGCTGCCTGGTCCCACGGCCACAGCGTGCGCAGGTCGAGCACGTCGACCGCCACGCCCTTCAGTTCGGGCAACTCCAATGCCGCCAAGGTCGGCGCCACGCCGCGCGACCAGGTCACGATCGTCAGGTCGCCGCCCCCACGCAAGATGGCCGCCTTGCCCAGCGGTACGGCCAGCGCGGTGTCGACCGGGCCTTCGTTGCCCCAGAGCTCCTTGTGCTCCATGTAGATCACCGGGTCACCGGAATCCAGCGCCGACTTCAACAATCCGAAGTTGTCTTGCGGTGTGGCGGGTGTCACCACCACCAGCCCCGGGAGGTGCGCGAACCAGGCTTCCAGCGACTGCGAATGCTGCGCTGCCGAAGCCGACCAGATACCGATCGGCAGCCGCGCCACCAGCGGCACCCGGCCCTGGCCGCCGAACATGTAGCGGTTCTTCGCGGCCTGGTTGACGATCTCGTCCATCGCGCAGAGTGCGAAGTCGATCACCCGCATTTCCACCACCGGCCGCAGCCCCGCCAGCGCCATGCCGACCGCCGCACCCATGATGTTGGCTTCGGAGATCGGCGTGTCGATCACGCGGTCGCTGCCGAATTCGGCCTGCAGCCCACGGTATTGGCCGAACACACCGCCACGGCCCAGGTCTTCGCCGAGTGCGACCACGTTCGGGTCGGCCTGCATCGCCTGCTGCAGCGCCAGTGCGGCGGCTTGCGCATAGGTCAAGGTCTGGACGCTCATCGCCACACCCCGGCTGCCGTGTTCTGGATGTCTTCGTAGGCGTCGGCCGCCACGGGCCACGGCGCGGCTTCGGCCGCGGCCATCGCGGCGGCGATCTCGTCGGCAGCTTCGTGGTCGATGCGGTCGATCGCAGCTTGTTCGACACCGGCCGCACGCAACTGCTTCAGTGCGATCAACAGGGGATCGTTCAGCATGGCGGACTCGACTTCGTCGGCAGGGCGGTAGGTACCGGGGTCGACCGATACATGGCCCTTGAAGCGATAGGTCACCGCATGCAACAACCGCGGTCCGCCGCCTGCGCGCACTTCAGCCGCCAGGCCCGCAGCGGCGGCGTCGACCGCCGCCGCGTCGTTGCCGTCGACCCGCAGCGCCGGAATGCCGAAGGATTCGGCCCGCGCCGAAACCCCGGCGCCGGCGGTCATCGGCCCGGTGGGCGTGGTGGCCGAAATGCGATTGTCTTCGCATACGAACAACACCGGCAGCCGGTAGACCTGCGCCCAGTTCAGCCCTTCGAGAAACGGCCCGCGGTTGGCCGCACCATCG
Source organism: Pseudomonadota bacterium (assembly GCA_030853725.1). Taxonomy (GTDB): domain Bacteria; phylum Pseudomonadota; class Gammaproteobacteria; order Burkholderiales; family Burkholderiaceae_C; genus Rubrivivax. The sequence continues at coordinate 4,570 of JALYUN010000118.1, forward strand.
CCGAAGAAGCAAGCCACGATCTGCGGACTGCCCTTGATCTTCAACGCCTGCGCCGCGCCGGTGGCGATCGGAATGCCGGCGGCCACCACGCCGTTCGCACCCAGCATGCCGACCGAGAAATCGGCAATGTGCATCGAGCCGCCCTTGCCCTTGTTGAAGCCGGTGGCGCGGCCGAACAGCTCGCACATCATCCGTGTGGTGTCGGCGCCCTTGGCCAGGGTGTGGCCGTGGCCACGGTGGGTGGAGGTGAGCAGGTCGGCGCGCTGCAAGTTGATGCAGACGCCGGCCGCCACCGCTTCCTGACCGGTGGACAGGTGCAGCGGCCCGCGCACCAAGGCCGGCTTGGCCGACGCCGCCAGGCCCCACGCGGCCACGCCGCCCTGGCTAGCAATCTCAGCGGCGTCTTCGAAGGCGCGAATGCGGCGCATCAGTCGGTACAAATCCAACAATCGCGACAAAATAAATCCCTCGAACGGCGCAGACGCCTGGGTGCGCATTCTATGAAGCGGCTGCTGCGATCCGCAACGTGCCTTGCTTTGAAGCTTGCTCAACAGCTGTGTTGGAATAGAGCGAGTACCGAATTGAGCGGCCTTGGTGCGCCCTGGCCGTAGCGCCTGCACCAGGATCATCGCCAAGTAATGGCCATGACCCACGCGCCGCTGCAGATCGGCGTCGGCCACGAATGCGGCCTGCCTCAGACCATCCACCCGCAGTGGCACGACCTCCCGATGGACGCCGTCGTCACCAGAGCGAGCATTCGGCGCTTTACGACTTCAGGCTACTCGGTTGTGGCGCCTGTGACGCCTGGGCCGACACCGCCAGAATCTGCCGCGCTTTGACGACATGCGGCTGGTCGATCATCTTGCCGTCTAGCGTCACCACGCCCGCGCCGGGCGCGGCTGCACAGGCCGCCAACACGCGCCGCGCCCAGTCGATGTCGGCTGCGCCCGGCACGAAAGCGGCATTGACGACATCGACATGCGATGGGTGGATCACGGCCTTGGCCAGGAAGCCGTCGCGCCGCGCCTGCAACGCTTCGCTGCGCAAGCCGTCGAGGTCGCGGGTGTCGACGAACACCGTGTCC
>JALYUN010000121.1 GCA_030853725.1 Pseudomonadota bacterium
GGTCGACAAAGGACGGCGCCAGGCCGCGCGCGTGCTCGCGTCCGGCGCAGCGGCCGAGCACTTCGCGCGCATGGTTGCGGCGCTGGGCGGCCCGGCCGATGTGCTGACCGATGCGCGCTTGCCCGTAGCTCCGGTGAAAGTCGATGTGCCGGCATTGGCGGCCGGCATGGTCGAAGCCGTTGATGTCCGCGCGTTGGGTTTGGCGGTCGTGCGGCTCGGTGGTGGCCGAACCCGGCCGGGCGCAGCGATCGATCCGGGTGTGGGTCTGACCCATGTTGCGGTGCCCGGGCAACGCGTGCAGGGCGGTCAAGCCATCGCCGTGGTGCATGCGGCCACCGTGGCCGATGCCGAGCACGCGGTACAAGACGTGCAACGTGCGTTGCGGGTGTCGGCGGCTTCGTTGTGCCAAGCGCCTGGCAAGGGGTCGGTGGTGTGGGAACGCGTGGATTGACGAAACACGTGCGCTGAGGCGACGCGTCGACCGACGGAATACGTGAACAAACGAGAGCCGCGGACTGACGCGCTGTCGATGCGGCCTCAGCCGCCACGCGCTTCGCGCGCTTCGCGGGCACGCAGGCCGGTGTGCAGTTCTGCGCGCGTGTAGGGGCTGTCATGCCCCGACAGCGCCAGTGCCAGCCGCGTCACCATCGGATGGGTCCGTGACGCCGAGGCCAGGCCCGGCGTCAGCGCCAGCCAGGCCAGCGCCAGTGCCGGCACCCACGGCGTCAGCACCCGCTGGGGCGGGTGCGAGCGCCACAGCGCCACGGCGCAAACCGCAGCCCCGAGCGCCAGGCCGGCCACCACTTCAGAAGCCGAGTGCGCGTGCACCACCACACGTGAGACACCGATCGCCAGCGCCAACGTCGCCCCCAAGCCGACGGAAATCCAGACCGGCGTGGGAGAGACCCGGCGTGCGGGCGCCAGCCAACGGGTGACGCTGGGCGCCAGCGCGCCGAACAACAGCGGGTAGATGGCGGCGGCGAACATGGCATGGCCCGATATGCCGGTGAAGTCGAGCGCTGCCGAACCCACGCCCCAGCCGATGAACGCCAGCTTGGTGGCGGTAGTGGCCAGCACGGCTGCGCTGCCCAGGCCGACCCACCACAGCGCCAGCCGCCGCCCGGGCGCGTCGCGCAGCAGCGCCAGCAGCGCCAATGCAGCGGCTGGCAGCAGGATCTGCGCTTCTCCGAGACGCGTCAGCAGATGCCAGACCTGCAGCGGGTGATCGACCATAGGGGCCATCGTAGCGGCGCGCTCGCTGCGCTGCGGTCTTTCGGGGATCAGCCGAATCTCGGCATCGAGGTTTCCTACCGCAGTTCGCCGGCGCCTGTCGAAGCTTCATCATCCGACTTCGACGCGGGCGTGATCGCGAAGGTCGCGGCCCACCAAAATCTGCCGGGTTTGCTCGGACGCGCCCCAAGCTACGTCGAGTCCCATCGGCGTTCGGTCATCCCGCCCTGTCAACTGGAGCTGTCGTTCAAATGTTCAATCTGTTCAACCCGTTCACTCGTGTCCGACCCGGCAGTCGCCCGGCCCTTTGTCTCATCGCGACACTGCTCGCCATGCCATGGGCGGCCCATGCCGCTCCGCACATCGTTGCCACGATCCCGCTCGCCGACCCGGTGCGATGGGACTATGTGCTTGTCGAACCCCAGGCCCATCGCCTGTATGTGGCGCACAGGGAACGCGTGGACGTCATCGACACGCGAAGCAAGCGCCTGGTTCTTCAGTTGTCGCCGACGCCAGGGGTTCACGGTGCCGCTCCGGCGCCCGACCTCGATCGGATCTTCACCAGCAACGGCGCGGACGACACGGTGGGTGTCTTCGAAGCGGCCACCGGCAAGCAGGTCGAGACGGTGAAGGTCGGCCAGGGGCCGGACGCGATCGTGTATGAGCCCGTGACGCATCGCGTCTTCGCGCTCAACGGCCACTCGTCGGATGTCACGGCGATCGATGCGCGCTCGCTGAAGGTACTCGTAGCGTCCATACCCTCGCCCGGAAGGCCGGAGTTCGCAGTCGCCGACGGACACGGGCGGGTGTACTTCAATGTCGAGGACACCAACGAACTGGCCGTGCTCGACGCCGCCACGTTGAAAATCGCGCGCCATTACAGCCTGGCGCCTTGCGTGGAGCCCAGTGGCTTGGCGATCGATCCACGCGGCCGCCTGTATTCGGTCTGTCAGAACGGGCTGATGGTCGTGAGCGACCCCTCCCAGGGCCGCGTGATCGGTCAAGCACCGATCGGACGCGGCCCCGACGGCGCGGCCTGGATGGACGGTCAGGCCTTCAGTGCGAACGGTCGTGACGGGACGGTCAGCGTGGTCGCAGAGACATCGGAAGGCCATTTCGAAACCGTCGCGACGGTGCCGACCGCACGCGGAGCGCGCACCATTGCGGCCGATCCGGACCACCATCTGCTGTTTACCCCGACCGCGGATTTCGGGCCCCAGCCCGACGGTGTGGGTGACAAAGCGCGCCGGCCTGCTGCCATCGCGGGCAGCTTCAGAGTCCTGGTCCTCCACTGACGCCGGACTCCTGAAACCCGGCGAGTAGAAGCGGTCTCGAAGAGGGCAGGACCGGTTGCCGCTTCAGGCCGTCACCTTCACACGGCAGAGCGGCGCCGACGCGCGGCGAAACCGACCACACCGATCAGGCCGCCACCGAACAACAACGCAGCGGCGGGTTCAGGCACCGGAGCAAAGACACCGATGCAGCCCGCTGCGCAATACGGGTTCGCGTGGCTCGCGGTTGACGCGCCGAAGGCCACAAAGGCCTCGCCCGACACCGGGTCGACAGCGACGGAATGGTCGTTGAAGGTGATGCCCAGGTTTTGCAACCAACTGCCAGTGTCACCGTCGATCACGCCCAGCACCGGGCCGCCCGCCTGATAGCGTGCGGCGACGAAGAAGACATTGCGAACCGGGTCGAACGACACCTGGTCACCGCCTGCCACCTGCGTGATCGAATGAATCGTGCCCGCACCCGTGGGGTTGAGCAAGATGGTTTGAGCCGTGGGGTTGTTGCCGCAAGCAACCACCATCGTGGCGCCGTTGCCCTGCGCCATGCCGGTAGGCCCGCAGCCACCTGCCAGACCCATGGCGTTGAAGTCGTAGGTGTTGACCAGGTTGCCGTTGCTGGCATTCAGCTCGATGACGCCGCCGGCCCCCGCGCCGTTGAACAACGGCACCGCAACGAAGAAGGTGCCCCGTGCGGAGTTGAAGATCGTGGCTTCGACGCCGTCGCCATTGACGTTGGGGTAGCCGCCCGTGCCATTGAGGTTGATCGACCGGATCACCGTGTTGTTCGAGTTATTGACCAGCGTCACGAAGCCCGGGTTGGAGGCGTTGTTCGCGGCCAGCACGGTGTTCGTGGTGGGTGCGAAAGCCACGCCGTCCACGCGGTTGGGCGGCATGGGGCTGCCCGCCACGGCGGTGGAAACCGTGGTGGGCGAGCCGATGACCGTCAGCCCGTCGGCGCCGAGGTTGAATGCTCGGTAGGAACTGGTGCCATCACCGGCGATCAGCAGCTTGCCGCCAGCGACGTTGGCAATGGTGATGCCGTTCGGGCCGGCGATGTCGTTGCTGGCCGTGGCGCCGCTGAGCAAGCCCTCGCCGATGCGCGTGATGTAGCTGTTGGTGGCCGCTGAGAAGACATCGATGCCGTTGTTCGACCGGTCCGTCAGGTAGTACAGCTGCGTGGTCGGATCGAAGACGCTGAGGTCATAACCGACGAATGTGCCGGCAACGTTACTGGGCGCCGACGGGATTGCGATGGTCCCGGCAAATGCATAAGGGTCTGCTGCGAATGCCGGCACGCTGAAACTGCAAACCGCGAAGGTAGCGGATAGACACAGAGCCCTCGCTCGCATGAGCCTAACGCCGAAAGTGAAAGGTGTGTTCATGAGAGGGTGCCTCCAGGCGGCAGGGGTTGATCAGCGCATTGATCGTATGCCTCGCCACCCTGAATCGGGCCATTGCCCCTGCGTGCGTGGTGCTGATTCGGCAGCGCTCGGTTCGGCGCTTGCACCCGTCCGCGAGGTACGCCCAGTGCCAGACCGTCGATCATCTGTGCCGCGTCCAGCCAGTGCGGCTGCTTCACCGCACCTTGCAACCCATACGGCAGCACCGCATGGGCGCCACCGAAGGTCAGCAACGCGGCCTTACAAAAGAAGCACGCGATTTGCGCCAGCAGCCCGGCTGGTCGGCAGCGGCGGTGACCCGGCGGCTGTGGGGTGATTGCGGTGGCGGTCGATACTGTGCCGATGAAAGAAAACCTGCAAACTGGCGCAGAGCCTGAGATTCAGATCCGTCGACCGGGCTGGAAGCACATTTTGATGGTGTGCAAAGCCTGCGAGAAGCGCAGCAGGGCGCCGAAGAAGTTCAGTGCCAAGGTGCTGGCCAAGTCGATCTCACCGGCACTGCGCGAAGCCCGCGTGCCGAAGACCCGCTTCGTCTACACCAGTTGCATGGGCCTGTGCCCGAAGAAGGCGATCGCGGTGGCCACGCCGGCCGCCGACGGCAGCGTCACGCTCATCGCCTGGCGCAAGTCGGATGACCCGACCGCGGGGGTGGCCGTGCTGTTTCCGCAGGCGGCGCTGGCACAGAAGGTGGTAGCACAGGCGGTGCCAACACAGGCGGTGTTAGCCCGGACGGAGGATTGACCCGTCGGCCGCGTTCATGATGCGCAACCCCAACCGCAGGAGCCCCTGAATGAATTCGAGCAAGATGACCGCCGGTGCCACCTTCCCCGCCATGCACTTCGAGGCTGTCGGCGGCAAGACCGTCGACCCGGCCGCAGCCTCGGGCTGGCGCGTGCTGATCGTCTACCGCGGCAAGCATTGCCCGCTGTGCAAGAAGTATCTGGGTGGCCTGAACGAGATGTTGGGCGACTTCGAAAGCGCCGGTGTGAGCGTGATGACGGTGTCGGCCGACACCAAAGAAAAGGCCGAAGCGGATGTGAAGGAATTGGGCTGGAAGTTCCCGGTGGGCTATGGCCTGACGATGGAGCAGATGCGCACGCTGGGCGTCTACATCTCGAATCCGCGTTCGCCCGAGGAAACCGACCGGCCGTTCTCGGAGCCGGCCGTCTTCGTGATCAACCCCGAAGGCAAGGTGCAGATCGTCGATGTGTCGAACGCGCCCTTTGCGCGCCCCGACCTGGGGGGATTGCTCAAAGGCCTGCAGTTCGTGATGAGCAAGCGCTACCCGGTGCGCGGCACGGCTTGACGCCGTTCGCGCCGGTGCTCAGGCGGCGCGACATTCCGGGCACGGCACGGCTTCGGCCAACACCACGCGGTTGCGCCCGCCGCGCTTGGCGGCGTACAGCGCGTCGTCCAGGCGCCGCATCCATGCAGCGGCATCTTCGGCCGGCTGCAGGTGCCCGAGACCGATGCTGACGGTGCACGAAAGCCCCGGCACCAGCGCGTCCCAGTGGTGATGCTGCAGCTGCTGGCGCAGCCGCTCGCAGGCTTCTACAGCGCGTTCGGGTGTGGTGTCGGGCAGCACCAGCAGGAATTCTTCGCCGCCCAGGCGCAGTGCCAGGTCGGCACCGCGGGTGGTCTGGCGCAGCAGCATCGCCAGTTCCACCAGCACGCGGTCGCCGACGGCATGGCCGTGGGTGTCGTTGACGAGCTTGAAGTGGTCGATGTCGATCAGCGCGGCCGTCAGTGGTTCCTTGATCTCGCCGGCGCGGCGCATCAGCCGCGGCAACTGGCGGTCGAGGAAGCGGCGGTTGAGCAAGCCGGTCAGCGCGTCGGTGTGGGCTTCGCGGTCGAGCGCTTCGGCGCGCATGCGCTGCATCTCGGCGTCGAGCCTGGCGCGTTCGGCCTGGTGGTGGGCTTCGTCGAGTTCGAACCGGTTCAACAGAATGCGCGATTGCAGGCTGGCGGTCTGCTCCACTTCCTGCAACTTGTAGCGGTGCAGCGCTTCATGGTGCGCCAGCGCTTGTTCGAAGCCACCGGACTGCTTGTGCAGCGCGTGCAGCAGCGCATGCACCTCGGCCCGGATCACCGGGTCCTGCTTGCCGTCGACTTGCGCCAGCAGCGACTCCAGTTGTTCGATCGCAGTTGGGGTCTGGCCCTGGGCCGCCAGCAGCTTGCCTTGCAGCACGCGGCCTTCCAGCAGCAGCGTGCGAAAGCCGTTGTGCGCCGCCAGCGCCAACGCCGAAGCCAGTTGCACGAGCGCTTCGTCGTAACGGCCCACTTTCTCCAACGCGCGCACCAGCCGGGTCCGGGCGAAGCCTTCGCGGTGTGCGTTGCCGCCGGCATGGACCTCGATCGATTCCTCGATATGGCACAACGCCTGCACCTGCGTCGGTTGCGGGTCTAACCCAGCCGCGGCTTCGTCGTCGGCCAGCCGCAACTCGGACGTGGCCAGGTTGATCATCGAAGCGAAGATCGCTTCTTCATCGGCCAGGCCCTGCGCCAAGGCGAGCGCACGGCGCCCGAAGTCGACCGCACCCGTGATGTTGCCGAGTACCTCGTGTATCGCAGCCGTGCGGTTCAAGGCCCAGCATTCTGCGTGGCGGTTGCCCGAACGGCGCGCAGCATCGAGCGCTGCGATCGCATGGGCCAGCGCTTGCTGCGGCAGATAAATGTCGAGGTAGACGCAGGCCAGGTTCGACTGTACGTTCGCCTGTGCCGCCAGGTCCTGGGTCGCGATGAAGTGCGCCAGCGCCCGTTCACCTTCGCGCACCGCGCGCTCCGGGTCACCCAGGCGCAAGCCGTGCACCGCGATCAGGGCCTGGGCGCGCGCGCGTTGCTGCGGTGTCGCTGCGGCCGCGTCCAGCGCTTCGGTGGCGAGATCGGCCCCGAGCACATGGTTGCCGGCCAGGCGGGCCCGGTCACTGGCTTCGATGAGGGATTCGATGTCCATGGGTGGGGATGTTGCAGAAAGACTATCGACTGCCGCGTGTGGGTGAAAGGACAGGCGCAAGGACAGGCACGAGCACAGGCACCGCGGCATCGGCCGCCAAGCAGCGGTTGCGCCCGCCGCGCTTGGCTGCGTAGAGCGCCTGGTCCAGGCGCTGCAACCAGGCCGATGCTTCTTCGGCGGGCCCATGCTGGCCCAGGCCGATGCTGACGGTGCAGCTCAACCCGGCGACCAGGACGCCCCAATCGTGGTGCTGCAATTTCAGCCGCAGCCGTTCGCAGGCTTCTGCAGCGCGCTCCGGCGGCGTGTCGGGCAACACCAGCAAAAATTCCTCGCCGCCCAGGCGCAGCGCCAGGTCGGCTCCGCGGGTGGCCTGGCGCAACAACACGGCCAGTTCCACCAACACCCGGTCGCCGACGGCATGACCGTGGGTGTCGTTGACGAGCTTGAAGTGGTCGATGTCGATCAGGGCGGCCGTCAATGGTGCGCCGGTCTCGGCGGCGCGGCCCATCAGCCGGGGCAACTGGCGCTCGAGGAAGCGGCGGTTCAGCAGCCCGGTCAGGGCGTCGGTGTGGGCTTCGCGGCCCAGCGTTTCGGCGCGCAGGCGTTGCATGTCGGCGTCGAGCCGGGCACGCTCGGTCTGGTGGCGGGCTTCGTCGAGTTCGACCCGGTTGAGCAAGATGCGGGACTGCAAGCCGGCCGTCTGTTCCAGCCGTGCCAGCGCATAGCGGTGCAGGGCCTCGTGGTGCACCAGCGCCTGCCGGAAATTGCCGGCCTGCTTGTGGAGCGCGTGCAACGAGGCGTGCAGGTCCACCAGCAGGAGGCGGTCTTGCATCGGGTCGATGTCGGCCAGCAAGGCTTCGAAGTGCGTGGTGGCGGCCTGCGTGTCGCCCTGCGCCCGCAGCAGCTTGGCAGTCCACGACCGCCCTTCGACCGTGAGCGAGCGGAAACCGTAGCGATCGGCTGCTTCGCGGGCCAGGGCCAGTTCCGAGCGGACCTCGTCGAAGCGGCACAGCTTCATCAGGGCGCGCACGCGGGTCGTCCGCGCGAAGGCCCTGCGGTGCGGGTTGCCGTCCGAATGCGCATCGATCGCCTCGTCCACATGGCGCAGTGCCTGCTCCAGCGTCGGCCGCGGGTCCAACCCGTTCTGCGCCTGCTGGTCTGCCAGCAACACCAGCGACGTGCGGGGGTTTTGCGCGGCGAAGCTCGCTTCGGGGTCGGCCAGGCCTTGCGCCAGCGCCAGTGCCTGGCGTCCGAATTCGACCGCGCCCGGAATGTCGTTGAGTGAATCGTGCACCGCGGCAGCCCGCAGCAAAGCCCAGCATTCGGTCAGGCGGTCGCCGCAGGTTCGGGCTGCTTCGAGTGCGCCTATCACGTGGGTCAGCGCCTGTGCGGCCAGATCGGTGCCCAGCACGTGTTCGCCGGCGACGCGGGCCTGCTCACTGGCGACGATCAGGGATTCGGTGTCCATGGATGGGGTGCGTTGGCTTGGCTATCGACCTTAGGCAGCAAAACTGAAACACGATGCACGATCATGGCTGGCCGAATTGCGCGGCGACCATCATGAATATCCCAAGGAGCCGACGTTGAAACGAAGACAGGGCGCAGCAGGCAAGCCCGAACGGCGATGCGACTGACGCCGGCGCCGCAGTGGATTGCGCTGGCCGCGATGTTCGGCGCCGCTTCGGCTCCGGCCGAAACAGCGGCTGCCGCCGATGCCGTGCGGCTCCCCCCGGTGGTCGTCACCGCCACCCGCACCGAAGCCAACCCCTTCGACGTACCGGCCTCGATCACCAGCATCGAAGGCGCCGATGTGCGTGGCGACCGCGCCCAGGTTTCGGTCGCCGAGAGCCTGGCGCTGGTGCCCGGCCTGCAAGCACGCGACCGCCAGAACTTCGCGCAGGACGTGCAGGTCTCGGTGCGCGGTTTCGGCGCGCGCAGCAGCTTCGGCATTCGCGGTGTGCGGGTCTATGTCGACGGCATTCCGGCGACGATGCCCGACGGGCAGGGGCAGTTGTCGCATGTCGATCTGGCCTCGGTCGACCGCATCGAAGTGCTGCGCGGTCCGTTCTCTGCGCTCTACGGCAACTCGTCGGGCGGCGTGCTGCAGGTGTTTACCGAAGCCGGCCGTGGCCCACCCAAGCTGGCGACCACGGTCACGACCGGCAGCGACGGTGCTTCGCGCGTCGGCGTGAAATTGTCGGGCTCGCAAGGCGGTCTGGGCTACCTGGCCAGTGCCAGTGGTTTCGAGACCGACGGCTATCGCGACCACAGCGCGGCGCGGCGTCGGCAGGCCAACTTCAAGCTCGACTGGAAGCCCGGCGCGGCGCACAAGCTGACGCTGGTGTTGAACGAGCTGTCGCTGCCGCTGGCGCAGGACCCGCTCGGGCTTTCGCGCGTGCAGTTCGACAGCGACCCGCGCGGGGTCGACCCGTCAGCGCTCGCTTTCAATACCCGCAAGACCGTCGAGCAGACCCAGCTCGGCTTGGTGCTGGAGTCGACGCTGGACGAAGCCAATGCGCTGCGGGTGATGGTCTACGGCGGACGCCGCGAGACCGTGCAATTCCAGTCGATTCCCGTCAGCGCGCAAGCCAGCCCGCGCCACCCCGGCGGGGTGATCGCGCTCGAACGCGACTACCTCGGCCTGGACCTGCGCTGGACCACCAAGCGCCGCCTCATCGAAGTGCCCGTCACGGTGGTCGCCGGCCTGTCGCTGGACACGCTGCGCGAGGGTCGTCAGGGTTACCAGAACTTCGTCGGCAGTGCACTCGGCGTGCAGGGCGCGCTGCGCCGTGACGAACGCAACCGCGCTCGCAATGCCGACCCCTATCTGCAGGCCAGCGCCGAACTGTCGCCGCGCGCCAGCGTCAGCCTGGGTCTGCGCCAGAGCAATGTGCGCTTCGAATCGGCTGACCGCTATGTCACGGCCGCAAACCCCGACGACAGCGGCAGCGTGCACTACAGCCAGACCCTGCCGGTGCTGGGCGTGCTCTACAAACTCAGCGGCCAGACCCATCTGTACGCCACGGTCGGCCGCGGTTTCGAAACGCCGACGTTGAACGAACTGGCCTACCGCGCCGACGGCGGCACAGGGCTGAACACGGGTCTGAAAGCCGCGCGCAGCGACAACGCCGAACTCGGCATCAAGCTGCGGCGCCCGGGGTGGGGCGACCTGGACGCGGCGGTGTTCAATACCCGCACCCGGGACGAGTTGGCCACGCTCAGCAACAGCGGCGGGCGGTCCACCTACCGCAATGCCGGCGTGACGGAACGTCACGGTGTCGAGCTGGCGTGGTCGGCCACAGTGCGAGACAACTGGCGTGCGCAACTCGCCTATACGGGGCTCGACGCCATTTATCGCGACGCCTTCCTGAGCTGCGCCGGCACGCCCTGCACCGTGCCGAACCTGGCCATTGCGGCGGGCAACCGGATCCCGGGCATCCCCACTTCGTCGATCACGGCAGCGCTGGCCTGGGTGCCACCGCAAGGCTTCCGTGCGGGACTCGAATGGCGCGCCCTGTCACGCGTCCCCGTCAACGACGCCAACACCGAAAGCGCGGCCGGCTTCACGACCACGTCGCTCAGTGCCGGCTACTCCGCGCACCTGCAGCAGGCGGCGCTGAGCGGCTTCGTGCGCCTGGACAACGTGCTCGCCCGGCGCTATGCCGGTTCGGTCATCGTCAACGAAGGCAATGGCCGCTATTTCGAGCCCGCGGCCGGCCGCACCTGGCTGCTGGGACTGAGCGCGAGTGTTGGGTTCTGAAAGCTCGGCGGGACAATGGCGTGGGCGGATTCGACGCCAGCCTCACGACGAGAGAGAAGAACCATGCCGACATCGGAAGACTTCAATCAGCGAGGTGCCGGCAAACTCCCGGGCCACCTCGGCATCGCCATCACCCACGTCGCACCACGTGAAGTGCGGGCTGAAC
>JALYUN010000126.1 GCA_030853725.1 Pseudomonadota bacterium
CGGCCCCTGCCCGTCACTGCCGAGCTGGCCGCAGACCAGGTGTTCGACCTTCAGGCGGCTGCGCGCGTGCTGCAACGCAGGGGCTTCGCCGCCTTCGGGCATCGGCCCGGCCCGCACCACGCGCAAGCCGTTCAGGCGCGCCATGGCGCCTGCCAGTTCGGCGCCCAGCGCCGCCAGCAGACTGGCGTTGCGGTCGTTGCTCTCAGCGGCGCCGAGCGCCAGGTCGAATACCGCCACCGATCCGCGCGGGCCCGGGTTCGGGTCGCGGCGGCGCAGCTCGACGTCGTAGCGGCCCGGGCGCAAGGAAAACTCCAGCCGCGCGTCGGCGCCGTCCTCGGCGTAGTAGCGCGCCAGCTTGTGGCGCAGCCGCCGGGCTTCGACGCGCACGATGCTGTCGCTGCGCGGGTCGAAGCGCTGCGGGCTGCGCAGGAACACCTCGATGCCCAGCGCCAGCTCGCGCAGCCGCGCCTTTTGGTCGTCGACCGTGCATTGCACCAGGTGGCGCAGAAAGCGCACGTGCCGTGGCGAGCGGCGGAACAGCGGGCTCGCGGCCAACCGCGCCAGTTCGGCATCGATCAGCGCCCGCGGCGGTGCGGGCAGGTCGGGATCGGGCAGATCGTCGGCGTCGTCGCTCACGCGCTCCAGTGTGTGCCAGCCTTGCCAGGCTTGGCGACGCGCCGGCGTGCAAATGCCGCAGCCACGGCGGCTGCGGCCAGCAATGCGGTCGTGCCGGGCTCGGGCACTGCGACGCCATCGGTCAGCGCGCGAAAGACCAGTTGCCCACTGCCCGGCGTGCTGTCGACGGTGAATCCGAAGCCTTCCTGCAAGCCGATGAAGCTATAACTCAGATGCTGCAGATCAACGCTGCCGTCGGCGTCCAGAAACGTGTAGCTGAAGCCGGCACCGGGCGCAAAACCGTCGAGGAAGCTGAAGACGATCGAGGTCCCGTCCAGCGACAGGTTGCCGCCCACCTGGATGAAGTCGGCCGCGCCCGGGCCGATCTCGATTTCCACATGCCCGTCCAAGTCGGTGTAGTCGCCGCCGATGTGCAAGGTTCCCGGCGAGAAACCAGGCTTGATGGTGCCGCCCAGGTTCAGCACCGACCCGCCGAGCGTGCCGGTGCCCATCAAGGTGCCGCCGGTGCCCAGCACGATGTTGCCGCTGATGAGGCCGGTGTCCTTGGTGGAAATCACGGCCCTGCCGTGGTTGGGGTTGGTGGCGTCGTAGCCCCCGGGGCCGGCGCCCAGGCCGATGCCGGCCAGGATCGTTGATGCCTGCAGCGTCGAGCCGATGTTGACCTCCACTGTGGCCTGCCCTTGGGCGCCCAGTGCGGCCAGGTAGACCACGTCGGCCGTCAGATGGGCATTGCGCGTCAGGTCGACGCTGCCCGTGCCCTCGCGCCCCACCGATAGGTTGCCGCTGGTGTCCAGCCGCGCGCCGAGAGCGGGGCTGCCGAAGTTGCCGATGCCACCGTCCAGCACCAGGGTGCTGTTCGAGCCGGCACCGACGCCGACGCCGACCGCCGCCGCCACGCCGAAGCCGCCGGGCTTGTCGACCTGGACCGCGCTGCCGTTGCCGATCACCACCGCGGTCGAAACACCGGTCGCATCCGCCGGCGCGGCGAACGGACCGATCAGCAGGCCGCCTGAACCATTGCCGCTGTCGGGCACGGTGAGCGTGAGACGGCCGCCGTTGATCACCGACAGCAAGCCCCGCGCGCCGGGGTCGTCGCCGATGATCACATTGGGGCTCGACGGCACGCCGGGGGCGAGCTCGGTGCGGTTGACGAGCAGGCTGGCATCGCTGTCGATCACCAGGCTGCCGTTGCCGCCCCGGCCGATGCGGACCGCGGAGTAGTCGGACACGAAGCCCTGCACCTGCGCGCCGGTGTCGACCAGACACAGCCCTGGCAGGCCATTGACCGGGCAACTGGCCAGCGGCTGTGGCGAGGGTCCCGTCGTGACGATGCCGGCCTGCGCCGCACCACCCCAGGCGAGCAGCAGTGCCGCGCTGGCCAGTGCCAGGCGAAACGATCGGAGCGGAAAACTTTGACGGACCATGGTGCGCTCTCCCAGAAGGCGCCCTGCGGCGCGACCCCGGGGCTACAGCAAGGCCGGGGCCGGGGTCCGGCGGGCCAGGCCGCGATCCGTGACCGGTGCCGGGCGTCGCGGTCAAGGTGACCAACAGGTGACGTGTCCGAGGCGGCCGGCCGCCGCAGCGGCAGTGTCAAGCCGGCCGACAGGACCGCGGACGTCGCGACGGGCCTGCGCAGGGCATTGCTCCCGCGCGCGCTCCTAGTGCCCGAAGCGAATCCGCTCGACCGCGAAACCGGCCTGCGCCAGCAGTCGGGGCAACGACTGCGGCCCTGTCATGTGCAGCGCACCGACCGCCGCGAACACGCTCAGGCCTTGGTCATGCAAGGCTTCGATGCCGGCCGCCAGCGCCGGGTTGCGGGCATCGTTCAAGCGCTGCAAATCGGCGCGCTCGGCGACGGTCGCGGCGCATTCGCACCAGCGTTCGAAATCGTCCAGCGCCGCCAGGTCGCCGTGCTCCCAGGCTTGCGACAAACGCTGCAGCACGCGCCGGCCGCTGCCGTCTTCCAGTTGCGTGAGCAGTTCCGCCACGCTGGCATCGGCTGTCACAGGGTCGGCCGCTGTCAGCAGCGCCACCTGTTCCGCCGGCGTTTCCAAGGTAGCCAGCGGCAGCCCCTCCTTCCTTGCCAACGTCAGCAGCAGTTGCTCTTGCGCGTATTGCGCATCGAGCCCCAGCCAGCGCGCTTCCACCACCGTCAGCGTGGTGGCCTGCAGCACCGGGTCGAGTCCGGCCAGCGCCTGTCGCGGCAAGCAGGCGCGCTCGAACGCACGCCGCAAGCGATCTTCGGTGCCCGGCGTCAGTGGCATCGGCGGACCGGTCGACGTCAGGGCCTGCGCCAGGGCCGGGTCGCCGGGGTCGATCTCCAGCGCCAGCCGGTCACTCGACGCCAGCGCCGCAGCCGTCAAAGGCCCCGGCTTCCACGATGGCTTGCCGACATGCAGCGTGCCGTAGAGATAGCTGCTGTGGCCGCCGCGGGTGATTTTCCACAAGAGCCCGCGGTCGAGCGCGGGCCGCGCTGCGGAAGCCGGCGTGGCCACCACGACCGGCGGGCAGTCGCGGGGCGCTGTTGCGGCGTGGCCCTGCGAAAGCCACAGCGCCGTGAACGCGACGCCGATCGAAGTGAGGAAGCGCCGGCACTTGCAAGTCATCGCCCCACGATGCCACAGGCCGGCAGTCGACCACCTCGCCCCGGTCGAATCAATCTACCCGTACCAGGTTGTCGCCCGAATTGCGGTCGATGCGGGTGTTGTACGGATCCACGCCGACCCACACCGGCTTGCGTTCGACCACCAGCGTCACGGTTTGCTTGCCGGACTTGATCGGGCGGCGCTCGAAGCGGATCACCGACTTGGCGCTGTAGCCTTTCTTGCCCGGCTCGGCGTCGAACACGCCGATGGCCAGCGGTTCGTCCAGCGGCGCTTCGGTTTCCTTGCCGCGGCCGTCGGCGTAGAACTTCTTGGCGTCGATCTCGAAGCGCAGGTCGTAACGGCCATCGGCGCGTCGGCTGCTGTGGGCATTGACCGCCTTCAAGTCCAGCAACGTAATCTTCTCGAACAGGTCGGTGATCAGCGCATCGTGCGACGGGCCGGCTTCCTGGCGCAGGATCTTCAGGAAGTCGGTGGTGTTGGAGTACGGCGCGGCCTTGAAAGCGAACTTCGACAACAGCTTGGCCATCGAGCGGTTGACGACCGCTTCGCCCACCGCTTCCTTCAGCCCATACATCACCAGCGAGCCCTTGCGGTAGTGGATGTACTGCTGGTCTTCCACGCGGGCCAGTGGCAACTCTTCCAGCACCTCGCCGCCGCGGTCGCGCAGGTAGCGGTCCAGTTCGTACTTCAAAAACTTACGCATCATTTCCTTGCCGTACATCTGCTCCATCACCAGCAGCGCCGAGTACTGCGCGAAGCTCTCGACCAGCATCGTCGCGCCCTGCTGCCAGCTCGGCACCAGTTGGTGGCCCCACCACTGGTGCGCGATCTCGTGCGCGGTGACGTAGGTGACGATGTCGATCTTGTCCGGCTCGCCCAGCTTCGTCAGGAAGCCGATGTCTTCGGAAAACGGAATGGTGTTGGCGAAGGACTGCGCGAAGCGCGCATAGCTCGGGAATTCGATGATCCGCGCCTGCTTGAACTGGTAGGGCGAGAACTGCTCGCTATACAACTTCAACGACACCTTCATCGCGTCCAGCATGCGCTGCACGTTGGCTTCGTGACCCGGTTCGTAATAGACGGCCAGGTCGATGTCACCGGCCCGTTCGCGCTTGACGGCATAGCGCGCCGACTGGATCGAGTAGAAGTCGTTGATCGGCGCGTCGGACTTGAAGTGCACCGTGCGACGATGGCCCTCGACGCTGTCGGACAGCGTGGTGCCGGGCGCGATCGGGGTCTGGTCGGCGTCGGTCGAAACCGTGATGTCGGCGTCGACCCAGTCGGCGGCGGCGCTGAAGACACTGCGCGAGCGGCCCGATTCGTCTTCCAGCGTCGGCGGTCGCAGCTCCGCCGGCAGCTTGTACTTGCGGCGTTTGGCGCGGTCGATCAGCAAGCCCTCGCGCGACATGCCCAGGCTCGGCGTGATTTCGCTGTTGTCCAGGAAGATGCCGTTGTCGACGATGCGTGTGAGCGGTTCGCCGTTCGGGAAGCCACGCGCTTGCAGCGTGGTCTTGAAGCGGATCTGCCGCACCTCACCGGGCTGCATCGCCGGGTCCAGGCGATAGATGCGGTAAGCGAAGCGCGGGTAGCTTTTCTGCAGCGTGGCGCCGTCGATCTCCAGCTGGTCGATCTGCAGCCACTCGGTTCCACGCACGTGCAATTGCTCGATCGGCACGCTGCCCTTGTTCTGGATCGTGTACGTGCCGGTGGTGACAGCGCGGGTCTGACTTGGGTACAGCGCGACGTTCAGCTTGACCGCGGTGATGCGCGGCAGCGGCAACTTCTCGAACGGAAGGAACTCGCGCTCCAGGTCGGCCAGCCGCTTGTCGTGGTCGGGCGCCGTCACATAGCGGTTGAGGATGTTGGTGTTGTAGAAGATGAGGACACCGCTGCCGACGAAAACCGCGATGGCCAGTACCCCCGTCAGCAGCGCACCGCGGGACCGTTCGGAAGATCGAAGGAACAGCCGCCGCGGCAGCGCCGCCAGCCGCGGTTTCAGCGCGGTGCCGATGCCGCGGCGCCACAGGCCGTAAGCCAGCACCGCCAGCACCGTGGCGAAGGCGCCCCAGTAGAGCTGCAGCCAGACACGGCCGACCCAGAAGCGCGCCATGCCGTTCATGTCCGACAGCGGCACCGGCGTGACACCGGCGTAGTCGTAGAGGTGATGCTCGAAGCCCGCGGTACCGAGTGCGATCGACGCCACCACGTACAGCAGCATCAGACCCCAGCCGATGAACTTCTGTGGCACCAGCACCTGCACGAACACCGACAGCACGGCCAGCAACAACGCGCTGATCACCGTGGGAATCACGAACCAGAGCCCGTAAGCACCGAACTGGAAGTGGAAGTAGCCTTTGGCGATCTGTACCGCCACGGCGGTGGCCACCGCCACCAGCGACGACGCCAGCAGCACCAGCGCAATGGCCACGATCTTCGGCAGCAAATGGGTCCAGTCGGGCGCCGCTGTCGCGTCGATGATCTCGTGCAGCCGGCGTTCGCGGTCGCGCCAGACCAGCTCACCGCCGTAGTAGATGGCAATGATCATCGGCATGATCGTGAACGCGCCTTCCAGCGCCTGCACCATCAGCCGCGTGGCCGGGTAAGACGCACTGCCGTAGATGTCGCCGACGAACCAGACCGAGAAGCCGGCATTGATGACGCCGATGAACAGCAGCACGAAGAAAGCCGGGCTGCGAAACACCCAGGCCATGTCGAAGCGGGCCAGCGCCACCAACTGTGCAAAGCCGGTGGCGGCGTCGTGGCGCGGCGCAGGCAACGGGCCGCTGCGCGGGGCCGGCGCCCTCACGGCCTTCGACACCGGCAGCGCTATGCCGGCGCGGCTCTTGGTCTCGAAGCGAAAGCGCCAGCAGGTCAGCGCGAACAGCAGCGCCGCCACCCCCGCCCACAGCAGCCGGTTGGCCAGCAGCAGGCCGCTCATCGGCGGCAGCAGCGTGTTGCGCTCGGCTGCGGTCCAGTATTTGGTAACGATGCTCAAGGCCGACAAGCCGAAGGGGTCGGACAGTGCCGAGATCGCGTCGTACTGCGAGTCGCGCAGCCAGACCCGCGTCACCGAGAAACCCACCAGCAGCGCCACCGCGCCGACATAACTCCACATCATCGAACGCGTGGCGGTGGCGAGCGCGAAGCAGGCCGCGCCCAGGATCAGGAGCGTCGGCAGTGCGAACACGAACAGCGCGTAAACGTAGTGCCACAGCACGAAGGGGCCGAGCTTCTCGGGGTCGAGCCAGGGCATGAATGAGCCGATGGCGATACCGAACGGCACCGCAGCCAGCACCAGCAGCGCGGCGGCGATGGCACCGACGAAGCGGCCGCCCAGGTACGCCGCCTTGGTGATGCGGGTGCTGCGCACGATCGGCGCGAAGCCGGTTTCGTCGTCGCGAATCACGGCACCGGCCACCAGCGAGACCACCACGAAGATCGCGAACACACTCAGGATGCCGGTGATCTGCACGATCGCGAACGGCGCGTTGACGTTGACGTTGCCGCGGCTGCCGATCTGGATGTTGTCGACCGTGGTGGCGCCGAAGCTGAGTAGGAAAAACAGCAGGCAGCCGACCCAGAAGGCCGGGCTCTTCACCTGGTGGCGCCATTCGAAGGCAGCGACCGGGCCGAACAGGGCGGTGCTCACAGCTGCCCCTTCAAGCGGCCACCGGCGTCACGCGCCGCTGCCCGTGCAGGGTGTCGAAGTACACGTCTTCCAGGCCCGCCTCCACCGGCGTGAAGCCAGTGCCCGGCAACGCGTCGGCCCGCACCCGGATCACGGTGCGGCCCCCACGCAGACGGGTCGCGATCACCGCATGGCGATCGCGCGCTGCATCGAGTTCGCTCTTGTCGATGACGGCTTGCCAGATGCGCCCGCGCAGCGATTCGATCAACTCGACCGGCGTACCGGTCTGCACGATGCGCCCGGCCACCATGATCGCCATGCGCGGGCACAGGTCGGTGACGTCGTCGACGATGTGGGTCGACAGGATCACGACCACGCTCTCGCCGATCTCTGACAGCAGATTGTTGAAACGGTTACGTTCTTCGGGGTCGAGCCCGGCGGTGGGCTCGTCGACGATCACCAGCCGCGGGTTGCCGATCAGCGCCTGCGCAATGCCGAAGCGCTGGCGCATGCCGCCCGAGTACCCCGCCAGCGCCTTCTTGCGCTGCTCCCACAGGTTGACCTGGCGCAACAGTGCGTCGACGGTTTCGCGGCGTTCACCGCGGCCCGCCACGCCTTTCAAGACCGCCAGGTGTTCCAGCATGTCGACGGCAGAGACCCGCGGGTAGACGCCGAAGTCCTGCGGCAGGTAGCCGAGCGTGGCGCGCAACGCGGCAGGCTGCTTCAACACGTCGATCTGGCTCGCGCCATCGAAGTGGATCTGGCCGCTGTCCGGCAGCTGCAGCGTTGCCAGGCAGCGCATCAGCGACGACTTGCCCGCGCCGTTGGGACCCAGCAGGCCAAACATACCGGCGGGGATGTCGAGCGAAACATCGTCAAGCGCACGGGTGCCGTTGGCATAGACGAGATTCAGATTCTGGATATTCAGCATGAAAAGAGTCCGGCTCGGCGATGGCTGCGCACTCTAGTGACTCCGGCGCCTCGCAGGCGGTCCGATGCGACGAACAGCCACCGCGGCGGATGGACGGTGGCTGACGCGGGATCAGCGTGTGCGCTCGGGCATCTGCACCCGCAGCACGCCCCCGCTCTGGCTCAACTGCAGCCGGCCCAGCACGTCCATGCCCAGCAGCGGTGCACTCAACTGCGGCAGCGCGGTGATGCGCAGACGGTCGGCCCGTACGCCGCCTTGCAACAGCAGGTCGGCGACCACGCGCTCGCCGGTGACGTTGCCACCGGCGGTCTGCGAGCGCACACGGCCGACCGAGCGCAGTTCCAACTCGCGCGCCAGCGCCGTCGGAATCGCCGTGCTGGTGGCGCCGGTGTCGACCAGGAAGTCGACTTCGCGGCCGTCGATCCGGCCCGGCCAGTGGTAGTGGCCGTCGGGGCCGCGCCGGATCACGAAGCTGTCGCCTTCGACCACGAAGCGCGTGGCGCGCTCGCTGGCCTGGAACTGCTGCACGCCCAGAAACACGAAGAGCGCCAGCAGCAGCCAGACCGTGGCGTGCTTCAGGGTCGGGCTCAGGTCGCGCCCCGGCTGATTCAAACCCGGCGGGTGCGGATCGCACCGAAGACGCTGGCGCCATCGGCGGCAAGCGCTTCCAAGTAGACGCTGTCGCCGGCATGGCGGGTCGTCATCACGGCTGCTTCGATCGGGCAGCCGATGACGGTGCCGGCGCGCAGCCGGCCTGCCGCAGCCACTTCGGCGATCCATTCGCCGAAGTGGCGTGACAGCGCCGCTGCGGCTTCGTGCGGCTGCAAATGGCGAGCATCGGCGCCGGTCATCAAGCTCAGATGAGGTCGGCCGCCGTGCCAGTCCCGGCCCAGTTCGTCTGGCGTGACGGCCACCGGCGCCTGGCAGCCGCGGCCGGGCTTCCAGTCGCCCAGCAACAGCAGCAGACGCACGGCGTCCAGCGCGGCCGCGGCTTCGGTGCCATCGGCCACGTCGCCGGTCACCACTGCCAGCGCCGGCGTCAACGTGGCCGGTGCCTCGGGCCTGACTGCGTCCGGCACGGTCTGCGGGCCGAGTGCATCGGCACTGCCGACCCGATGCAACCCGCCGTCGGGCATGGCCTGCCAACGCTCGAAGGCCCGCGGCAACGGCGCCATGCAGACCGCGGGGTCGAAGGCGAAGGCGTGGCGCGCTCTGCCGTCGTTGAGCGTGTCGTACAAATCTTGCAGTTGCGGCGCCAGGAAATTCCAATCGTCCAGCACACGCTGCAGGGTGCCGGCGATGCCGGTGGCGAAATGCGCCGTGGCCAGGTCGCGCGACACCACGGCCAAATGACCGTCGCGCGAACCGTCGTCGAGGGTGGCGAGTTTCATGGGGATGGACGGATCGTTTCCTTGCGGCGAACAGGGGGCCGGTGGCAACATTGTCGGGTGTCGTCCGCAACCGCTCATCGATTCCCGTTGCTGACCGCGCGCCGCAGCGGGGCTGCAGGCGTGCTGGCGGCGGTGCTGGCGCTGCATGCTGCGTTGTTGTGGCGCGAGCCCGAACGCAGCGCGCCGCGTGATGTGCCGCCACCGGCCGCGGTGAGGGCGGTGATGGCCGTGAGGGCGGTGCGAACGCTAGCGGCTGCACCGGCACCCGAGCCCGGAAGTCAGTCTGAACCCACGCCTTCACGGGCGCTTTCCAGCCCGGTGCCGGTAGTGCCCCTGCCGACCGGTCGCCGACCCGTCGCGCGCACCGCGCAACCGGCACCGCCGCGGGCCGACCGACCACCGCAGGCACCGCCGGCACCGTCCGCTTTGGTCGCCTTAGCCGCGCCACCGCAGCCGCCGCCTGAACCCGTCACTGCGCCGATCCCGCGCTACCAGACCCTGCTGCCACCGGCCACCACACTGCACTACACGCTGTGGCGCGCCGGTCATGCCGAGCACGCCGAACTGCACTGGCAGCCCGAAGGCGCGCAGTACCGTCTGACGCTGATGGGCTACGCCAGCGAGGGCGGCTTCGACGCCGACGGCGTCGCACCGGAACGCCACACCGAAAGCCGGCGCGGTCGCGAATGGCGCGCCGTCAACTTCCAGCGCGCCGCAGGGCGCATCAGTTTCAGCGGCTCGCAGGCCAACGCTGCGCTGACCCCCGGCGCGCAGGACCGGCTGAGCTGGCTGGTGCAACTGGCGGCGGTGTTGGCGGCCGAACCGGCACTGCGCGCGCCTGGCAGCATGGTGCAGATGGTGGTGGCCGGCGTGCGCGGCGAAGCCACGCTGTGGCCGTTGCAGGTACAGGACGAAGCGACGCTGGAACTGCCGGCCGGCAGCGTGCCGCACGCGTTGCACCTGCGCTATGTGCCCGCTGCCGCCTATGGCTTGGCTGTGGACGTGTGGCTCGACCCGGCACGCGGCTATCTGCCGGTGCAAGTGCAGATGCAACGCCCCGGCTCGCCACCCGACGCAGCCGGCAACCTGTTGCTGCAACTGACCACAGCCGAGTCCTGAGACGTGCGGATGCGGGTGCGCTTGAAGTCGGGGCGCCAGGTCCCATCTGAGAGAGCAGGAGATCCAATCGATGCAGATGCTCTACAACTCTGACAGCTACGTGGTGGTGCAGATCGAAGTCCCGGCGGACGACACTGCGCCCGAGCGCACGCGGGGCGGCTTCGAGATCGTCGACAAGTTCAGCCGCAAGGAAATCTTCATCGAAGGCGCGCTCGCCGAACGCTTTCAGCGCGGTGTGCAGGAACTGACTGGCAACAGCCCCGACGCCGAACGCATCGACGCCTTCATCGCCGACTTCACCGAAGGTGCACAAAACCCCGTCGTCCTTCATTGAGCACCCGCGCCACCAACCGCAAGGGTTCGCGCGGCGTTTCGTGATGTTGTAGCAACTCGGGACGGCGGCGGGGTGCGATGATCGGCGCCCTTCGCTGCGTCCCGGTGCGGGCAGTGCAGCTTGCGGCACCCGTCCGGCCCGATCCGACCTTCTTGCGCGCTTTTTCGTTCCGACACCCACTTTGGAAACCAGCGAATCGTCCTGGCTCTTGATGCTGCTGGCCGCTGGCGTGACGGCGCTGATGGCCTACATCGCCTTGACGACGCTGTGCCGCTTTCAGGTGACCGAGCACGCCCTGCTGCGCTGGGGCCGGCTGGCGGTGGCGAGCATCGTTGCCCGAGTCGGCCTGGTGTTGGGTACCGGCCTCTGTGCGGCGCCGGTGCTCTCGCTCGGCGCCCAGGGGCT
Organism: Pseudomonadota bacterium; assembly: GCA_030853725.1. Lineage (GTDB taxonomy): Bacteria > Pseudomonadota > Gammaproteobacteria > Burkholderiales > Burkholderiaceae_C > Rubrivivax. The sequence goes on from JALYUN010000126.1 coordinate 11,051, forward strand.
CGACTTCCCGATCGGTTACGCCACGGGGCGCGCATTGATGTTGTGGCTGGGTGGGTGCGTTGCGGCCACGTTGATTGCGGCCCTGCCGGCCTGGAGCCGGCGTGCCCTGGTGCTGTTCGCAACCGGCGCGTTGCTCGGTCTGCTGGCTCTGGCGCTGCAGTGTGGCTGGATCATCGCCGCGGGCTTTCGACCCGGCATCGAATGGAGCCGCGACTTCGTCGGCGCAGCAGCGGCGGTGCAGGTGATGGTCTACAGCCTGGTGCTGTGGATGTCCTTGTCCACCACCGTCAACGGCAACGACCGGTCGCGAGTCTGGCTGTTCGGCGCGATCTGCCTGCTGTTGCTGGGCATGGCGGCTTCGCAGGAGTTGCTGGTCGTCGGTGCCGACCTGACGAGCCAGATCGGCTCGGTCTATTCGCGCCACCTACCCGGTACCTTGTTGTGCGTGGTGGCCGGCGCCGTGGTGCCGATGGTCTATGCCTTCATGCTGCTGCGCCAGGCGCTGTACCGCCACTCCAAACGCCGTGGGGGGCGCCGCGAATTCGACCGGCTGCCCGGTGCACGGCGCAGTCACCGGCGGCGGCACCGCGTGCCGACGCTCTGATCACGGCCCGGTTCGAGCTTGGCTTCGGCAGGGCTGCGATGCGTGATCCGCTCGACGGTCCCGGCTTCCTACAATCGGTGCCATGAACACGCCCCCGCCCTACACCCGCGGCGCCGCTCTGGCCGACATCCTGCAGCAACGCATCGTCGTCATCGACGGTGCCATGGGCACGATGATCCAGCGCTACAAGCTTGCTGAAGCCGACTTCCGCGGCCCACGCTTCGCGGCGCACCCGAAAGACCTGAAGGGCAACAACGACCTGCTGGTGTTGACGCGACCCGACGTGATCGGCGAGATCCACGCGCAGTACCTGGCCGCCGGCGCCGACCTGGTCGAGACCAACACCTTCGGCGCGACCTCGGTGGCGCAGGAAGACTACGGCCTGGCGCACATCGCCCGGGAAATGAATGTGGCTGCGGCCCGCATTGCCCGCCAAGCCGCCGACGCCCATTCCACACCCGACAAGCCGCGTTTCGTGGCGGGCGCGCTCGGCCCTACGCCGCGCACGGCCAGCATCAGCCCCGACGTCAACGACCCCGGCGCCCGCAACACCAGCTTCGACGCCTTGCGCGCGTCTTACCGTGAACAGGCCGAGGGCCTGCTCGAAGGCGGGGTCGACCTGTTTCTGGTGGAAACCATCTTCGACACCCTGAACGCCAAAGCCGCGATCTTCGCGCTGGACGAGTTGATGGAAGACAGCGGCGAGCGGCTGCCGGTGATCATCTCCGGCACCGTCACCGACGCCTCCGGGCGCATCCTCTCGGGTCAGACGGTGGCGGCCTTCTGGCATTCGGTGCGCCATGCCAAGCCGTTGGCGGTAGGGCTGAACTGCGCACTCGGCGCCACCCTGATGCGGCCCTACATCGAAGAATTGGCCAAGGTCGCGGGCGACACCTACATCAGCTGCTACCCGAACGCTGGCTTGCCCAATCCGATGAGCGAAACCGGCTTCGACGAAACCCCGCCCGTGACCGGCGCGCAGATGGAAGCCTTCGCCAAGAGCGGCTTCCTGAACCTGGTGGGCGGCTGCTGCGGCACCACACCCGAGCACATCGCCGAGATCGCCCAACGCGTCGGCAAGTACCGGCCGCGCAGCCGGCACGACCCGCTGTTCAGCGATCTGGTCGCCGCCTGACCGTGCCGCCCGCGCAGCCCGTGCAAGCCGCGCAAGCACTGCAAAGGGCGCCGCAGATCGCGCGCTATCAGCAGTGGCTGGCCGATACGCGCGGACTGCATTTCGCCGACTACCAAGCGCTCTGGCACTGGTCCACCACCGACCTGCACGGGTTCTGGCAGTCGATCTGGGACTGGTTCGGCATCGAATCACCAACCCCGCATCGCACGGTGCTGGAAGCCGCGGTGATGCCGGGCGCGGTCTGGTTTCCCGGCGCGCAGCTGAACTACGCGCGACAGGTGCTGCGCCACGCCGACGCAGCCGATGCGGCCGGCCACCCGGCCATCGTCTTCCAGAACGAACGCATGGCAGCGCCGCAGGAATTGTCGTGGCCGGAACTGCGGCGCCAGGT
>JALYUN010000141.1 GCA_030853725.1 Pseudomonadota bacterium
CCGTACAGGCTGGCGTCGGCCATGTCTTCGTGGATGCGCGGGCGCGGGCCTTCGAGCTTGAACTGCAGGGTGTGGCGTTCGAGTGCGCGCAGGCCGGGAATCTCGCGGTCGTAGTCGAAGTTGCTGCGGCTTTTCAGCGCTTGGTTGCGCAGCTCTTTCAGGCCGATCAGGCCCATCTCTTCGACGCTGCCCCAGACGGGGCTCTTGTTGGCCGGGTCGGCGAAGCGCTTCAACGTGTAGACATAGTCGGCGGCAACCAGTTCACGGCGCTTGCCTTTAAAGGCCGGGTCGTCGGCGAAGTAGATACCGGGGCGGATACGGAAGGTCCAGGTGCGGAAGTCGTCTTCGACTTCGGGCATGGCCGCGGCGGTCAGCGGCCGGATCTGCGTCGGCCGCGCCAGCAGGTCGTAGCCACACAGCGACTCGAAGATGTGGCGGGTGACGTTGCGGGAATACAGGTCTGAAAGCAGCACGGGGTCGAAGCCGGTTTCGGACACGGGGAAGGCATAGCGCAGCCGCTTGAGCGGCGGCTTCGTCGTCGGCTGCGCTGTGGCCAGACCCGGCAGCGCCAGCAACAGCAACGCTGCGCCGGCTTCACGGCGGTTGACAGGATTTTGCGCCACGGGGTCGGGCTGTCAGGCCGGTGTGCGCCGTTCAGGATCCATGTCGACCATGTGCCACCAGTTGCTCCAGAACACCGGGCGGCGGTAGCCATGGACCCACGGGTAAAGCAGTTCGGTGCCCAGCGGGTTGACGACGAAGCGATACGGTAGGTAGGCCACGGCAAGCTTCTCGGCCTCCAGGAACAGAGCCTCGCGCTCGGGGCCGTCAGGCATCGGCTGCGTTTGTTCGTAGACGCGGTCCATTTCTGGCAGCTTGAAGCGCGCCAGGTTTTGGGCGCCGGCCTGGGGGCTGTAGTAGGTTTGGAGCGACGTTTGACCGTCGGGGTCGGTGGAGGAGAGGCCGAGCGACCACATCTGCAGCTTGCCGGCCTGCGCCCGCTTGAGGTGTTCCGGCCATTGCTGCACCGGGAAGGTGGCCTTTAGTCCGACCTCTTGCATGCCGCGGCGGAACAAGTCGTTGTAGGCCCGGTAGATCTGCTCGGGCTGGCTCGCGTACTGCAGTACCAGCGGCGAGCCGTCGGGCATTTCACGGAAGCCGTCGCCGTTGCGGTCGACATAGCCGTACATGTCCAGCAACGCCATCGCGCGCGCCGGGTCGTACTCGCTCATCGCACTCTTGAAGCGCGGGTCGTAGCCCGAGGTGAAGGGCACCATCATCGACTGCGCCGGCACCGCCTGACCGCGGCGAATCAAGCGTATTTCGCGCTCAACGTCATAAGCCAGAGAGATCGCGCGCCGCAACGCCACTTTCTCTGGCGTGTAGCCGCCCACCACCGGGTCTTCCATGTTGAAGTACCACAGCGTTGTCTGCGCCAGCACTGAGCGCACCAGTTGCACGCCGCGCTTGGCCAGGTTAGGCGCCAGCTTGCCATTGGGTGCGGCGATCACGGTGTACTCGGAGGGCACGGAACCCACTGTTGTCACCATGGCGTCCACTTCGGCATTCAAGAACGCCAGCCACATCGGCTGGCTTTCTTGAATGATCGAGACCTCGACTTCGTCGATCATCGGCAGCTTGCGGCCCTTGAAGCGCGCCAGGATCGCCTGGCCTTCCGCGTCGCCGGGCGCCGGGTGCGCGTCGTAAACCATTTCGCGAAAGCCGGGGTTGCGCTCCAGCACGACCTTCGCGCTGCGTACCCACTGCTTGAGGCGAAACGGACCGGTGCCTACCGGGTGCGCGCCGATCTGGTCGCCGTAGAACTCGACCACCTCCCGGGCCTGCGCGCCGGAGGTGCTGGCGGCCGTCAGCAGGCCTGTGATGAAGCGGGGCCGCGGGTCGGCCAGACGAAACTGCACCGTGTAGCGGTCCAGTGCCTTCATGCCCTCCAGCGGGGTGTCGTAATTGAAGGCTTCGCGCTTGTCGAGCGCGGCTTTGCGCAACTGTTCCAGCCCGAGGATGCCGTTCTCGAGCACATCGGCCGCGCGCGGACTCTTGTTGGCAGGGTCGACCGAGCGTTTGTAGCCGTAGATGACATCGCTCGCGGTGAGTTCGCGGCGTTGCCCCTTGAAGGCAGGGTCGTCGGCAAAGTAGATGCCGCTGCGAATCTTGACTGTCCAGACGCGGAAGTCGTCGGTGATGACAGGCATGCCTTCGGCCAGCACCGGAATCACCAGGATCGGCCGCGCCAGATGGTCGTAACCGTAAAGCGCTTCGAAGATTTGCGACGTGATGGCGGTCGAATACACGTCGAAAATTTTCGATGGATCGAAGCTGGTCTCAGCACCCCGAAACGGCAGGCGCAGCACCTTCTTGCCAACCGGTGACTTCGGGTTCTGCGCTCCTGCCGCGAGCGGTGCCGCCAGCGTCAGCGCCAGCGGCGCGGCCAGTACGGTGCGGCGGTCGATGCTGGATGGTTTTGCTTCGCTCATGGTGGGTCGGAGTCTATCGACGCGCCCGTGTTCCGCAATGCGGAGTAAGCCACCTGCGGCGGCCATGGCCCGGGGTTTGCGATATGCAGGAAGCCGGCTGGCAGCGACCTAAACTCGCCCGTTCCCATTCGACCGCCCCGGCGGCACCAGGCTGATGGCCGCCTACTTGATCAGACGACTTTGGCAGATGATCCCCACGCTGGCGGGCGTGGTGCTGCTGGTGTTCATTTTGTTCCACTACTTCGGGAACGACCCGTCAGTGATCCTGGCCGGGCAGAACGCCACGCAAGAGCAGATCGCCGCCATCCGCCAGCAACTCGGGCTGGACCAGCCGCTGTACGTGCAGTTCTGGCTCTACCTGAAGTCGATCCTCACCTTCGACTGGGGCCGCAGCTGGGCCACCAACGAAGCCGTCAGCCACATCTTCGCCACCCGCTTGCCGAACACGCTGACCGTGATGCTGCCGATCCTGGTGCTGGACACGCTGCTGGCGCTGCCGATTGCGATGTGGGTGGCCTACCGCCGTGGCTCGCTGGCCGACCGCACCATCATGGTCATCACCACCGTGGCGCTGTCGGTCAGCTTCCTGGTCTACATCATCGTCGGCCAATACGTGTTCGCGTTCCAGCTCGGCTGGTTTCCGGTGCAGGGCTGGAGCGATTCGGTCTGGACCAACCTCATCACCTACGTGCCGTTGCCGGTGATGCTGGCGGTGGTGGTGGGCATTTCGCCGCAGACCCGGCTGTACCGCAGCTTCTTTCTGGACGAGCTGGGTCACGACTACGTGCGCACGGCACGCGCCAAGGGCATGACCGAGAGCGTGGTGCTGTTTCGGCATGTGCTGCGCAACGCAGCGATCCCGATCCTGACCAACATCGGTCTGGCATTGCCGGGCATCTTCGTCGGCTCGTTCCTGATCGAGGTCTTCTTCTCGATTCCCGGGCTGGGCCGTGAAGTGCTGCTGGCGGTGAACCGCAGCGACTACCCGGTGATTCAGGCCGTGACCGTATACCTGGCGGTCCTGACGATGGTGATCAACCTCTTGACCGACGTGATGTACAAGATCGCCGACCCGCGAGTGGTGCTCAGATGAGCGCGGTGCTGCCCGCCTCCGCAGTCCCAGCGATCGAACGCTCAGAAGGCGTCTGGCACGCCGCCTGGCGGCGCTTTCGCGTCGACCGGGTCGGCATGGTGTCGCTGTTCGTCGTGCTGGCTTTCCTGTTGCTGATCGCGGCCTCTGCGCTGGGGCTGGTGGCCAGCCACTGGCAGGACGAAGTCGGTGTCGCGAACGCGCCGCCGACCTTCCTCGGCCCCGCACCGCCCGAGGCCACCGGCACGATCGAAGTGCCCAAGGGCCCGGATGTCGACCTGTCCGATGTCGACCCGCTGGCGCCCCGCTACAAGGAGTGGGCAGAGCGCGCCGCCAAGTTGAAGACCACCGTCACCGTCAAGCGCGACACCCTGCCGCTGGGCGGCGACCGTTTCGGCCGCGACGTGCTCTCGAAGACCATCAAGGGCACGCAGATCTCGGTCTTCGTGGGTGTGGCCGCGGCCGTGGTGGCCACCGCCATCGGCACGCTGCTGGGCGGCTTCGGTGGCTTCTTCGGCGGCAAGGTCGGCGACTTTCTGGAATGGCTCTACAACGTTTTCGAATCGATCCCCGGCATCCTCTTGATCTTCGCTTTCGCGGCGGTGCTGGGGCGCGGCATCAGCACGGTGGTGATCATCCTGGGGCTGACGGGCTGGACCGGCATGTACCGCCAGGTGCGGGCCGAATTCATCAAGCATAGTTCGCGTGAATACGTGCGTGCCGCCGAAGCTATCGGCGCGAGTTCACTGTCGCGCATGTTCCGCCACATCCTGCCCAACATCAGCCACGTGGTGCTGGTGCGGCTGGCATTGCTGGTGGTGGGCTTCATCAAGGCCGAGGTGATCCTCTCGTACCTGGGCCTGGGCGTGCCGGTGGACGCGGTGAGCTGGGGCACGATGCTGGCCGACGCGCAGGGCGAACTGATCCTCGGTTACTGGTGGCAACTGGCCGCGGCGACTTTGTTCATGGCGGTGTTCGTGACCGCGTTCTCGCTGATGTCCGACGCCGCGCGTGACGCGCTCGACCCGAAGTTGCGGGGCCTCGAATGAACGCCGTGGCGCCCGATCTCAGCCTGCTGTCGATTCAGGATCTGCGGGTCTCGTTCCGTATGGGCCAAGGTGTGCTGGCCGAAGCCGTCAAAGGCGTTTCTTTCGATGTGCCGGAGAACACCACGGTGGCGCTGGTGGGTGAGTCGGGTTCAGGCAAAAGCGTGACGGCGATGTCGGTGCTGAACCTGCTGCCCGACAACGCGGTGCGCAGTGGCCGCATCCTGTGGCGTGGCAAAGACCTGCTGCAAACCCAGTTGGCTGATTTGCAGACCTTGCGTGGCAAGGAAATCGCCTGCGTGTTCCAGGATCCGATGAGTTCGCTCAACCCGGTCTTCGACGTGCGGAAACAGTTGTGCGAACCATTGCAACGCCACATGGGCCTGAGCAAGCGCGCGGCCACGGCGCGGGCGGAAGAACTGCTGGGCGAAGTCGGCATTGCAGAGCCCAAGCGGCGCCTCGCAAGCTACCCGCACGAGATGAGCGGCGGCCAGCAGCAGCGCGTGATGATCGCCATGGCGCTGGCCTGTGAACCCCGACTGCTGATCGCCGACGAGCCGACCACCGCGCTGGACGTGACGATCCAGCGCCAGATCCTGGAGCTGCTGGCGAAGCTGAAGACCAGCCATCGCATGAGTGTGCTGTTCATCAGCCACGACCTGGGCCTGGTCGGCGAGATCGCCGACCGAGTGGTAGTGATGCGCCACGGGCAGATCCGCGAGCAGGGTCTTGCGGGTGACATCTTCGGCGCGCCCCAAGACCCCTACACGAAAGCGCTATTGGCCTGCCGGCCGAGTCTGGAAGGCAACCCGGCCCGGCTGATGGTGATCGACGACCACATCGCGGCTTCGTCCGCTGTGGTCGGGCAGCTCGCGGCAGTCGCGGCCAAGCCGAAGGACCCGAACGCACCGGTCATTCTGGAAGTGCGCTCGCTGGCCAAGAGCTTCTGGCTCAAGCAGGGCGTGTTCGGTCGGCGCGAATTCAAGGCCGTGCAGGGCGTGAACTTCCAACTGCGCCGCGGCCACACGCTGGGCGTGGTCGGCGAGTCGGGTTCTGGAAAGACCACCATGGGCCTCGCGCTGTTGCGGCTGCACGAACCCAATGGCGGGCCGGAAGCCGGCGAGGTCATCTTCGACGGACGCAACCTGCTGACGCTGAATGCCAAAGAACGGCAAGCGGTACGGCGCCGAATCCAGATCGTGTTCCAGAACCCTTATGCCAGTCTGAACCCGCGTTTCACGATCGGCCAAACATTGATCGAGCCGATGACGATTCACGGCATCGGCTCCAGCGTGGCCGAACGCGAACAGCGTGCACGGTCGCTGCTGGAGAAGGTGGGGCTCGACGGCAGTGCTTTCGCCAAGTACCCGCACGAATTCAGCGGTGGCCAGCGTCAGCGCGTCGCCATTGCGCGGTGTCTGACCTTGAACCCCGAAGTGATGGTGCTGGACGAAGCGGTCAGCGCGCTGGATGTCAGCGTGCAAGCCCAGGTGCTGAACTTGCTACGCGATCTGCAGGACGAACTGGGGCTGTCCTATGTCTTCATCAGCCACGACTTGGCGGTGGTGCGCTTCATCAGCGACGAAGTGCTGGTGATGAAGGACGGCGTGGTGGTGGAACAGGCCGATGTTGCGCAAATACTGGCGGCACCGCGCGAGGCCTACACCAAGCGCTTGCTGGCCGCGATACCGCGGGGCTATCAACCAGCGGGCACTTGAGCCTGCCGCGTCACATCTGCGGGTAGGTGTTGGTTCGGAATACGTTGCTCGGCAGCGGCGGCGCCACGATGATCTTGGTGCGTGACGTGATCAACGCCGGTTCATCCGCTGCCCAGCCGGCCTTGAAGCGCGGGCCGCCGGACAAGGCCGTGGCCGCACCGCGCGTGGGAGCCGCCTTGTAGGCACCAGCCAACTGCTCGTTCAAAAAGTAACGCACGCGACGCGGCGACACTTTGGAGCGCACCATCTTCTCTGCTTTGACCAGGGCTTCAGCGGTGCTGCGGACCTGAGCCGGCGAGTAACCGGTGATCTCGCTGGCGGAGAAACCGGTGTCGGTGTTGGAAAGCTGGATGAGTCGGAGGTGGAGAGTGGTATTAAGTTGTGGTGTAGTCATCATCCAATTGTAACAACATTTGCACAAATAGTAAAGCGCATGGTAAAGAGCGCCGGGGTTCCTGCAGTCGCAGGAGCGCAGACACCGTTGGCCAGTGCTGCGCGCCGCGCGAAAATAGCCGGATGAACATCGCCGATAGCTTTCTCATGGGCGCCCTGCTAGCGCTTGCTTTCATCACCCCGGCGCACGCCGAGCGCATCGGCGAGGTCGACACCGCGTTCAAGCTGATCGGCCCGGATCACAAGATCGTCATCGAGGCCTACGACGACCCGAAGGTGGACGGCGTGACTTGTTTCGTCTCGCGTGCCAAGACCGGCGGCATCTCGGGTGCGTTGGGCTTGGCGACCGACACCTCCGACGCGTCGATCGCTTGCCGGCAGGTCGGCCCGGTGCGCATCGGCAAGCCACTGCCGCAACAGGAAGAGGTATTCACCGAACGACTGTCGATCCTGTTCAAGCGCCTGCGCGTGGTGCGCATCGTCGACCGTCAGCGCAACACGCTGGTCTACATGACCTATTCCGACAAGCTGATCGAAGGTTCGCCGAAGAATGCGATCACGGCGGTGGCGGTCGACCGCGCCAGCCCGATTCCGGTGCGCTGACAAAGCGCATTCGGCACCGAGGCAAAATCGTTGCATTGAAGCAGCAGGACTACCGCCGTGGATCTCAAAGTGCCGATCGCCATCACCGACGAACTGACCGAAGCCGTCATTCGCGCCAAGGGACTGTTGAACCTGGCCAGTGGCGAAATCGACCGCATCGAATACGAAGATTACGACACCGAAGCCTCGGGAATGCCCTTCGAAAGTGACGACTACGAATTCACCAGCGGCATGCTCAGCAGCGAAGGCAAGGACGTGGAATTCAAGGTCGATGTGAACCGCACCAGCGGTCAGTATTCGGTCAGTGCCACCGAATTGCTAGAGATCAAGCTGCGCGCTGCGGCGCTTTTTGCCGGCGTCAGCGGCAAAGAGATGGCCGTGCAAGCCAACCTGCGGCATGGGCCCGCTGCGGCCGACGGCGGTGCAGAGCGTGCGCTCGGGAACTTGCACCGGCGGCTGCACTGAAACTCGGCAAGTCGACATCTTCGAAGCGGAGCAATTGATTCCGAGGATCGCGCCGTATCTCTGGACTTGCGAGCACGCCGACCGCGACCCGGGCTGATTTTCCGCGGCTTGTGCCTGCCGCTCAGGCGGCCAGCATCGCCTTCAAAAAACGTCCGGTGTGGCTGCCCTCGTGCGCCGCCACCTGTTCCGGCGTACCCGACACCACCACATGGCCGCCGCCGGCGCCGCCTTCGGGCCCCATGTCGATGACCCAGTCGGCGGTCTTGATCACGTCCAGGTTGTGCTCGATCACGACGATGGTGTTGCCGGCGTCGCGCAACTGGTGCAGCACGGTCAGCAACATGCCCACGTCGTGGAAATGCAGCCCGGTGGTGGGCTCGTCCAGGATGTACAGCGTGCGGCCGGTGTCGCGCTTGCTCAGTTCCAGCGCCAGCTTGACGCGCTGCGCTTCGCCGCCCGACAGCGTGGTGGCACTCTGCCCCAGCCGCACATACCCCAGGCCCACGTCGAGCAGCGTGCGCAGCTTGCGCGCCAGGTTGGGCACGGCGTTGAAGAAGGTGTGGGCGTCTTCCACCGTCAACTCCAGCACCTGCTGGATGTTGAGCCCGCGGTACTGGATCTCGAGCGTTTCGCGGTTGTAGCGCGCGCCATGACAGACATCGCAGGGCACGTACAGGTCGGGCAGGAAGTGCATCTCGACCTTGATCACGCCGTCGCCCTGGCAGGCTTCGCAGCGGCCACCGCCGGATGCCGCGCTGACGTTGAAGCTGAAGCGTCCGGCGCCATAGCCCCGTTCGCGAGCCATCGGCACTTCGGCGAACAGTTCGCGGATCGGCGTGAAGAGGCCCGTGTAGGTGGCCGGGTTGCTGCGCGGGGTGCGGCCGATCGGGCTCTGGTCGACGTTGATGACTTTGTCGAAGGCATCCAGACCGTCGATGCGTTCGTGTGGCGCCGGCTCGGCATGGCTCTGGTAGAGCTTCTTCGAGACCGCTGTGTACAGCGTGTCATTGATCAAGGTGCTCTTGCCGGAACCGCTGACGCCGGTGACGCAGGTCAGCAGGCCCACCGGAATGTCGACGTTGACGTTCTGCAGGTTGTTGCCGCTGGCGTGGACGATCGACAAGCGCAGCGGCGCCGCGCCGAAGCCGGTGGCGGGGCGGCGTTCGACCGGTACTTCGATGCGCAGCACGTGCGCCAGGTACTGCCCGGTGAGCGAATCGGGGTTGGCGGCCACCTCTTGCGGCGTGCCTTGCGCCATCACCCGGCCACCGTGCACACCGGCGCCCGGGCCCATGTCGACCACATGGTCGGCCGCGAGGATCATGTCTTCGTCGTGTTCCACCACCAACACGCTGTTGCCCAGATCGCGCAAGTGCTTCAGCGTACCGATCAGGCGTTCGTTGTCGCGCTGGTGCAGGCCGATGCTGGGCTCGTCCAGCACGTACATCACGCCACTCAACCCGCTGCCGATCTGGCTGGCGAGCCGAATGCGCTGCGCCTCGCCGCCCGAGAGCGTGTCGGCGCCGCGGTCCAGGCTCAGGTAGTTCAGCCCCACGTCGTTCAGGAAGCGCAACCGGCTGCGGATCTCGCGCACGATTTTCTCGGCGATCTCGGCCTTGGCGCCAGCCAGCTTCAGGTCTTCGAAGTACGCCAGCGCGTTCGCCAGCGTGACGTGTTCGACCTCGTAGATCGGCTTGCCGCGGGTGTCATCGGCGTGGTGCATGAAGACATGCCGCGCCTCGCGCCGCAGCCGCGTGCCGTGACATTGGGGGCAGGGCCGCGCTGCCTGGTAACGCGCCAGGTCGTCGCGCACCGCCGACGAATCGGTTTCGCGCTGGCGCCGTTCGAAGTTGGGAATGATCCCTTCGAAAGGGTGGCGGCGCTTGACGCTGCGGGTGCGGGTCTGGGCTGATTTGCCCTTCGACTCGGCTTCGTAGGTGAACTCGATGTCTTCGTCACCCGAGCCGTACAGCAGCACCTGTCGAGCGTCTGCCGGCAGTTCGTCGAACGGGGTCTCGATGTCGAAACCGTAGTGCGCGGCCACGCTTTCCAGCAGCGAATGGGTGTAACCATTGCGCCGGTCCCAACCTTTGACCGCACCGGAAGCCAGGCTCAGGCTCGGGAAGGCAACCACCCGCTCCGGGTCCATCGCAATCACCTGGCCCAACCCGTCGCAGGCCGGGCAGGCGCCGACCGGCGAGTTGAACGAGAACAGCCGCGGCTCCAGTTCCGGCAGCGAGTAGCTGCAGATCGGGCAGCCGAATTTGCTGCTGTAGAGGTGCTCCGTACCGCTATCCATCTCCAGCGCGATGGCGCGGCCGTCGGCAATCCGTAATGCGGCTTCGAAGCTCTCGGCCAGGCGTTGTTTGATGTCGGACTTGGTGCGCAGGCGGTCGATCACGACGTCGATGTCGTGCTTCTCGGCCTTCTTCAATGCCGGTACGTCGTCGGCTTCAACGATGTCGCCAGGCTCGCCGTCGCTGCCGATGCGAAAGCGCACATAACCGCGCGCACGCATGGTGTCGAACAGGTCAGTGAACTCGCCCTTGCGGTCGCGCGCCACCGGCGCCAGGATCATCAGCCGCGTGTCCTCGGGCAGCGCCAGTACCGCGTCGACCATCTGCGAAACACTCTGCGCCTGCAGCGGCACGTCGTGGTCGGGGCAGTACGGTGTGCCGGCTCGGGCATATAGCAGGCGCAGGTAGTCGTGGATCTCGGTGATGGTGCCGACCGTGCTGCGCGGGTTGTGGCTGGTGGCTTTCTGCTCGATGCTGATGGCCGGGCTCAAGCCCTCGATCACGTCGACATCGGGCTTGTCCATCAACTGCAGGAACTGCCGGGCATAGGCGCTCAAGCTTTCGACGTACCGCCGTTGCCCCTCTGCGTAGAGCGTGTCGGAAGCCAGGCTGCTCTTGCCCGAACCGCTGAGCCCCGTGATTACCACCAACGCGTACTTGGGGATGTCGAGGTCGATGTTCTTGAGGTTGTGCGTACGCGCCCCGCGCACTTTCAGCAGGCGCGATTCGTGGACGGCGGGCCGGTGTTCGACCGGCGGCGGGGCGAGCTTGGACAACCGAGCATGATAACGGCGGGCCGCAGCCCGCGCGGCATCCACCCGACAGACTGGCGTGTCAGGCCGTGGTCAGCACCCGCAGAATTTCGGCCCCGTAAGCTTCGAGCTTCTTCGCGCCGACCCCGCTGATGCCGCCGAGCTGGTCCAGCGTCACCGGCCGTTCGCGCGCCATCTGCGCCAATGCCGCGTCGTGGAACACCACGAACGCCGGAAGGTTGTGCTCCCGTGCGACCTCGGCCCGCCAGGCCCGCAACGCGTCGAAACGTTCGGTGGCCTCGGTGTCCAGCGGCACCGGTGGCGCCTTGACGCCGGCCGAGGCACGCCGTTCGCGCACCGGGCGCCCGTTACGCGGCTTGTGTTCGGCGGCGACTCGCAACCGAACCGGCACCTCGCCTTTCAACACCTCGCGCGCGCTGTCGGCCAACGCCAGGGTGTTGAAGTCGCCTTCGGTGACGACATGACCGAGGGCGACCAACTGCCGGAGCACCAGCCGCCATTGCGCTTCACTCACGTCGGCGCCGATGCCGAAGGTCGACAGACTGTGATGACCGTTGTGGGTCACCTTGTCGGTGACCTTGCCGCGCAGCACGTCGATCAGGTGGACCGCGCCGTAGCGCTGCCCGCCGCGCTGACGAAAGCGGTAGATGCACGACAACGCCTTGCGGGCCGCATCGGTCGCATCCCAGGTGGCCGGCTTGACCAGACAGTTGTCGCAATTGCCGCAGTCTGAAGACGCCTGACCGAAATACGACAGCAGCCGCACCCGCCGGCAGTCGTGGGCTTCGGCCAGCGCCAGCAACGCGTCCAGTTTGCCGCGCTGCAAGCGCTTGAAGGGTTCTTCGGCTTCGCTGTCGTCGATCATCCGCCGCTGGTTCACGACGTCCGCCAGGCCGTAGCTCATCCAGGCATCGGCGGGCAGGCCGTCGCGCCCGCCGCGGCCGGTTTCCTGGTAGTAGCCTTCGATGTTCTTCGGCAAGTCCAGGTGCGCCACGAAGCGCACGTCGGGCTTGTCGATGCCCATGCCGAAGGCGATGGTTGCCACCATGATCACGCCGTCTTCGCGCAGGAAGCGGTCTTGATGCTTGCGGCGCACCGCGGCATCGAGCCCGGCGTGGTACGGCAGCGCATTCAAGCCCTGCTCGCACAGCCACGCGGCGGTTTCGTCGACGCGCTTTCTGCTTTGGCAGTAGACGATGCCTGCGTCGGTGCCATCAGAGTCTTCGTGTTCGTCGCGGATGAAGCGCAGCAGTTGCTTCTTCGGCTCGTCCTTCTCGATGATGGTGTAGCGGATGTTCGGCCGGTCGAAATTGGCAATGAACTGGCGCGCTTCTTCGAGCTTCAGCCGCAGCACGATGTCGGCGCGGGTATGGTCGTCGGCGGTGGCCGTCAGGGCGATTCGAGGCACTTCCGGGAAGGTCTCGTGCAGTGCCGAGAGCCCCAGGTATTCCTCGCGGAAATCGTGTCCCCACTGGCTGACGCAATGGGCTTCATCGATCGCGAACAGACTCAGAAGGCCGCGTTCGTTCAGCGAGTGCAGCATCGCCATGAAGCGCGGTGTCAGGATGCGTTCCGGCGCGGCGTACAGCAGCGTCAAACGGCCGGCCATCAAGTCGCGTTCGACCTGGCGGGCCGCGTCGGCATCGAGACTGGAATTCAGGAATGCGGCCGGCACACCGATCTCGTCGAGCGCACCGACTTGGTCGTGCATCAGTGCGATCAGCGGACTGACGACCACGGTTACACCCTGCCCGGTGCGGTGGCGCACGATGGCCGGCACCTGATAGCACAGGCTCTTGCCGCCGCCGGTGGGCATCAGCACGAGCGCGTCACCGCCGGCCACCACATGGTCGACGATCTCGCGCTGCGCACCGCGGAAGGCGGGGAAGCCGAACACGTCGCGCAATGCTTGAGCCGCCGGGTCGGCGGGCTGGCTTTCTACAGGGTCTGAGATCACGGCGGACATGCAGCGAGGATGGTACGCGACGGGCTGCGGGGCAAGCCCTCGAAGGCCCGCTTCGGAGGGCCCCCGATCGGGGGCGGCACAGCGGGTGATGGTGGCGCCAAACGCCCCGGCCATAATCGATTCACCCCCCAACGCACCTGCCGGAGCAAGCCATGGCCTCAGTCAACAAAGTCATCATCGTCGGCAACCTCGGCAAAGACCCCGAGGTGCGCTATTTGCCCAGCGGGTCTGCCATCTGCAACATTTCGGTTGCCACCAGCCGGCAATGGAAAGACAAGACCAGCGGCGACAAGCAGGAAGAAACCGAATGGCACCGCATCACCTTCTTCGACCGCATGGCCGAGATTGCCGGTGAGTATCTGAAGAAGGGCCGCTCGGTGTATGTCGAAGGGCGCCTGAAGACCCGCAAGTACACCGACAAGGACGGCGTCGAGAAGTACGCCACCGATATCGTCGCGACCGAAATGCAACTGCTCGGCGGCCGTGAAAGCGGCGGCGGTGGCGGAAGTGGCTACGACGACGACATGGGTTCGTCGTCGCCAGCCCCGGCACCGCGCAGCGCACCACCGCAACGCAGTGCGCCGGCACCGAAGCCGGCTGCCAGCAAGTCGTCGACCGGGTTCGACGACATGGACGACGACATTCCGTTCTGACTGAATCCCGGCGGCGGCGATCCCCGAGTTGGCGAGGCCGGCGCTCGGCTTTACGGCCTCATTCGCTGGATGTTTGCCGCCGCGCGGCAACGCTTATTTCGCGAACAACTGCGACCGGTCGCGGAAGCTCTTGAACTCCAGCGCGTTGCCCGACGGGTCGCGGAAGAACATCGTCGCTTGCTCGCCGACCTGCCCGGCGAAGCGGATGTAGGGTTCGATCACGAATTTCATGCCTTGCGCTTTGAGCCGCTCGGCCAGGGTGTGGAAGTGGTCCCAGTCCAGCACCACGCCGAAGTGCGGCACCGGCACGTCGTGGCCGTCGACCGGGTTGTGGTGGTCGTTGTCGGCACTGCCGGTTTTCGACGCCGGCGCGAGGTGCGCAACGAGCTGGTGGCCGAACAGGTCGAAGTCGATCCATTCGTCGCTGCTGCGGCCTTCGGGGCAGCCCATCAGCCGCCCATAGAAGTCGCGTGTTTTCGCGAGGTCGCTGACAGGAAAAGCCAGGTGGAACGGTGCGATAGCGGTGTCGTTCATGATGGGATTCGACGCGGTTTTCATGGTGGTCATTCCAGGGTCTTGATGAGCGGATCGTAGAGACTGTTGTCGCTGCCGAGCAAGGTCAGCGGGTGACGCACCCCCGCGCGATGATCCTCGATCGAGCGCAGCACCAGCGGGCTGCGGTGGCGTTCGGCGCTGGCCTGCAGTTCGTCCCAATCCAGCCAGAGCGTTCGAACGATGCCGGTGTCGAGCGCGCGGTCGGCTTCGGGCTCGCCAACGGCGCCGCAAAAAGCGAAGCGCAGGTAGGTTACGTCTTCATGCGTGGCCGGCCGCCGAAAGCGCGACAGGTAAACGCCCACCAACGCCTCGGGCGTGAAGACGCAAGCCGTCTCTTCCAGTGCTTCGCGCGCCGCGGCCTGCACCAACGATTCGGCCGGGTCCAGGTGGCCGGCCGGGTTGTTGAGCATCAAGCCTTCGGGCGTGTGCTCTTCGACCAGCAGGTAGCGACCGTCGCGCTCGATGATCGCCGCAACGGTGACGCTCGGGCTCCAGCGCGGGGGCATGGGGTTCAGCCCGCCTTCACCTTCAAGCGCCACGCATGCAGCAGCGGCTCGGTGTAGCCGCTCGGCTGGGTCTCGCCCTTGAACACCAGGTCCTGTGCCGCCTGGTAGGCCGCGCTGGTCTCGAAGTGCCCGCGCATCGGTCGGTAGGCGGCGTCGCCGGCGTTCTGCTGGTCGACCACGGCGGCCATGCGCTGGAAGCTCTGTTCGACTTCGGATTTGCTGACCACACCGTGGTGCAGCCAGTTGGCAATGTGCTGGCTGCTGATGCGCAGCGTGGCGCGGTCTTCCATCAGGCCGACGTTGTGGATGTCGGGCACTTTGCTGCAGCCCACGCCCTGGTCGATCCAGCGCACCACGTAGCCGAGGATGCCCTGCACGTTGTTGTCGACTTCCTGTTGGCGTTCTTCGGCACTCCAGTCGGCATTGGCGGCCACCGGCACGGTCAACAAACCGCGCAGCAGTTGCTCGTCGACCGCGGCGCGATCCTTCGAAAGTGCGGCTTCCATCTCGACCTGCAGCGCCGCCACGTCGACCTGGTGGTAGTGCATCGCATGCAGCGTGGCCGCGGTCGGGCTCGGCACCCAGGCGGTGTTGGCGCCGGCTTTCGGGTGTGCGATCTTCTGCTGCAGCATGTCGGCCATCAGGTCGGGTGCGGCCCACATGCCCTTGCCGATCTGCGCCTTGCCGCGCAAGCCGCTGGCCAGCCCCACGCGCACGTTGTTGCGCTCGTAGGCATCGATCCATTCGGTCTTCTTCATCTCGCCCTTGCGGCGCATCGGGCCGGCCAGCATGGCGCTGTGCATCTCGTCGCCGGTGCGGTCGAGAAAGCCGGTGTTGATGAACGCCACGCGGCTCTTGGCAGCGGCGATGCAGGCCGCCAGGTTGATGCTGGTGCGGCGCTCTTCGTCCATGATGCCGAGCTTGACGGTGCTGGCCGGCAGCTTCAGCAACTGCTCGACCCGGCCGAACAGTTCGTCGGCGAAAGCCACTTCGTCGGGTCCATGCATCTTCGGCTTGACGATATAGACCGAGCCGGTGCGGGAGTTGACGATCGGCTGTCCTTTTTTGGAACCCTCGTCGGGCAATTTGCCATGGTGCTGCAGATCGTGCAGCGCGATCGTGGTGGTGACGACAGCGTCGAGAATGCCTTCCGGGATCTCGTGCTTGGCGTCGGCGCCGTAGTGCACCGCCGGGTTCGTCATCAGGTGGCCGACATTGCGCACGAACATCAGCGACCGCCCATGCAGGGTCACCGTGCCTTTGCCGTCCGGTGTGCGGTAGTTGCGATCGGGGTTGAGGCCGCGGGTGAAGGTGGTGCCACTCTTGGTAATGGCCTCGGTCAGTGTGCCCTTCAAGAGGCCGAGCCAATTGCGATAGCCGAGCACTTTGTCCGCGGCGTCGACTGCGGCCACCGAGTCCTCCAGGTCCAGGATCGTCGACAGCGCCGCTTCCAGCACCAGGTCGCTGACGCCGGCTGCGTCACCCTTGCCGATAGCCGTGGCGCGGTCGATGCGGATGTCCAGGTGTAGCCCGTGGTGGCGCAACAGTACCGATGAGGGCGCGGCGGCTTCACCCTGGAAGCCCACCAGCACCGCACCGCCTTCGGCCAGGCCGATGCTGCGACCAGCTTCATGACCGGCGTTCTGCCCGAGCGTCACACGCAGCGCGCCTTCTTCGATCTTGTAGGCAATGCTGTCGACATGGCTGCCTTCGGCCAGCGGCGCGGCCTGGTCCAGGAACTTGCGGGCATAGGCGATGACGGCGGCGCCGCGCTTTGGGTTGTAGCCAGGCTTGCCATCAAGAAGTCGCGTCGCGCCGCAGTCTTCCGGCAGTGCGTCGGTGCCGTAGAGCGCGTCGTAGAGCGAGCCCCAGCGCGAGTTCGCGGCATTCAACGCATAGCGCGCGTTCAACAGTGGCACCACCAGTTGCGGGCCGGCCTGCGTCGCCAGTTCGGCGTCGACGTTGCGGGTGGTGATGGCTTGCGGCTTTAATGCGGCTGTCGACTTGAGGTAGCCGATGCGCTCCAGAAAACTGCGATAGGCCTGCATGTCGGCGATCGGGCCCGGATGGCTGCGGTGCCATTGGTTCAACTCGGCCTGCAGACGTTCGCGTGCCAGCAGCAATTCGGCGTTGCGCGGCGCCAGGTCGTGAACAATGGCAGAGAAGCCGCGCCAGAAAGTGTCGGACTCGATGCCGGTGCCGGGCAAAACCTCGTCTTCGATGAAGCGGTGCAGGACGTCGGCGATCTGAAGCTGGTGCAGGGTGATGAGCTTGGACATGAATGGATCGGTTCGGAAGTTCGGATTCGGTGCGCAGCGTGACGACGGTCTGCCGCGGTTCTAGCGCTGCTTAACGCGGCCCGACGCAGTCGAGCACGTCGCGCAGGTTGCGGCCGGTGTGGGTGGGGGTGACGCCGAGCTTGTCCAGCGGCAGGCCTAGGCGGTTGATCCACATCGTGGTGTAGCCGTACCAGGTGGCACCGATCGCGTCCCAGCCGTTGCTGCTGACGAACAGAATCTCGCGTGCTGGCAGCTTCAGCGTTGTCGGCCCCAGTGCGTAAGCTGCCGGGTCGGTCTTGTAGCGCCGCGTGTCATGCACGCTGATGACGTGGTCCAGCACGTCGGCCAGACCGGCGCTGCGCACCGCAACGCCCAGCATCTCCGGGTCGCCGTTGCTAAGAATGCCGGTGGGCAGGCCGAGTGTGCGCAGCCCGGTCAGCACTTCGCGGTTCTCGGGGAATGCGCTCAAGTGGCGGTATTCGTTCATCAGCCGTTCTTCGGCCGCGGCCGACAGCGTCAGTTGCAGCCGATCGGCGGCCCATTGCAGGCCGGCGCGAGTCAGTTCCCAGAACGGCACGTAAAACGGCGCGCCCGAACCCGGGCGAGCATCGGGTTTGTCGGCGGCTTCGGCAATGCGCCCGCTCATCGACACCAGTCGCGTGTATTCGATTTGTTTGTCGCGCCAGAGCAGGGCCAGGTGTTCGCCATGTGACGGAAACAGTTGCTCGGCCAACAACGCTACGCTGTACACATCGAACAGGGTGCCATAGGCATCGAAGAGGACGGCTCTGATTTTCATCGACACACTCTATTCGATATGGCAACCGGCATTAAGTAGCTGAAAAGTCAATGATTCATGCACCGCATCTGCATAATGAATCGCCATGGCCCGCCTCAAGCAGATCGAATCCTTCGTGGCGGTGTCCGTCAAGGGCAGCCTGACGGCCGCGGCGAAGGCCGAAGGCGTGGCCCCGGCGGTGATTGGCCGGCGCATCGACGCACTGGAATCGCGGCTGGGTGTGAAGCTGTTGGTGCGCACCACGCGCCGCATCACACTGACCCACGAAGGCAGCGCGTTCCTCGACGACTGCCAGCGCCTACTGACCGATCTGGCCAGCGCCGAGGCCAGCGTCAGTGCGGGCGGGGTCAAGGCCAGCGGCCACCTGCGGGTAACGGCACCGGCCGGCTTTGGCCGCCGCCACGTGGCGCCGCTGGTGCCGCTGTTTATCGGGGTCCATGTCGAAGTCAGTGTGTCGTTGAACCTGAGCGACCGCGTGGTCGACATCGTCAACGAAGGTTTCGATTGCGCGATTCGCGTCGGCGACTTGCCGGACTCCAGCCTGGTCAGTCAGCGCCTGGCCGACAACCGCCGCCAGTGTGTGGCCACGCCCGCTTACCTGCAGCGCGCGGGCGTGCCGCAAACGCCGGCCGAGCTGTCGCGCCATGCCTGCCTGACGCTCAGCTCCGACGCCAGCCAGTCGCGCGGCTGGGCCTTCCAGGTCGATGGCGGGTTGATTCACCTGCGCCCGAGCGGGCGACTGGACTGCAGCGACGGCCAGGTGCTGCACGACTGGTGCCTGCGGGGCTTGGGGATTGCCTGGCGCAGCACCTGGGAAGTGGAAGCCGATGTGGCCGAAGGCCGGCTGCAGGTCGTGCTGGAGGATTTCGCCGCGGCGCCGAACGGGGTCTATGCGGTGTTTCCGCAGCGCAAGCACTTGCCGCTGCGGGTGCGGCTGTGGATCGACTTCATGAAGCACCACTATGGCCAGCCGGGCTACTGGTCGGCTGACACGGTACTGCCCCGCAGTTTGCCAAGCTGAAACGCAGCGGCCGGGCGGCGCGTGGCGCGGCCCGGCCGCTGGTGGTGCGGAAACTCAGTGCTTGGCCGCCATTGCGTCCTTCTCGCACTTCTTCATGAAGCTGTTCTTGGCAGCGCCGGCCAGCTTTTTCTCGGTGGCGGTGGTCATGCAGGCCTCGTTCGGCGCCGCCATGCCGGCGTCTTTCTCGCACTTCTTCATGAAGCTGGTCATCGCGGCGCCATGCAGCTTTTTGTCGGCGGCCTGGGTCGAGCAGCTGGCGTCGGCGGCGAAAGCCTGGCCAGCGAGCAGGGTGCAGGCGGCAATCAGCGCGCTCATCAAGGTGTGTTTCATGGGGGCTCCTGGGGAAAAGTTGAGTGGGGGCGGCGCCGTCGGGCGCGTTCGCGATCCTGGCGGCTGGCCTTCAACGCACGGCAGGGGGATTCCGATGACGGGTTTATCCCTTGAGCTTGCAACTTGCAACGCCTGTTGCAGACGCCGCCGCTGTTGCGGCCACGACCGCTACAGGATCCGCCGCGGGTGGGCAATGGCTTCGTGCGCCGCGTGCAGCCGGCGCACCAGTACGCCGATGAAAGCCTTGTCGAACAAGTGCCGGGTGCCGAGCGAGAGCTGCTCCATCGTCTGCGGCGTGAACGACACGGTGGTCGCCTGCTGGGCCACCAGAACGTCTACCGTGTGCACCCGCAATTCGGGGCTCGGAGCCAGGTAGGCCATTTCGCCGACCGAGCTGCCGGCAGCCAGCGCGGCCACCGGCTTGCCGTCGCGATAGACGTCGACCTGACCCTGGGTGACGATGTGGATCATGTTGCCGAGATCGCCTTTGCGAAACAGCGCGTGGCCGTAGCTGTGGCGTTCCCACTTGGCGCGGCGCACCACTTCCCACAGTTCCACGTCACCGAAGCCGGTGAAGAATTCCAGCGAGCGCAGCAAGGTGAAGCGCTCGGAGTCCAGCACCTCCTGCAGCGGCCCGCGCGCCAGGTCGCGGTCGGCGCTGAGCGCCGACAGCGCATCGGCGAAGGCCTGCCAGTCGGCGGGGCGATCGTCACGCCGCTTCGCCAGGCTGGACTCGATCAGCGCCTGCAGCGCCGCCGGTATGCCGTCGCGCAGCTGGGCCAGCGGCGGCGGCACGCCGTGGTAGATCTGGTGCATGACCGCCTGCTGCTGGGTCGCGTCGAACGGCGGGCGGCCGGCCAGCAGGTGGTAGAGCACGGCGGCCAGCGAATAGATGTCCGCCCGGCAGTCGAGCGTGTCGCCTTCGAGTTGCTCGGGCGACATGTAGGCCAGCGAGCCCACCCGGTAGATCTGGGTGTGCTCGGCGCCCAGGTCGAAGACGCTGCCGAAGTCGGTGACCTTGACGTCGGTGATACGTTCACCGTCGCTCACCACCAGCAGGTTGGCGGGCTTGACGTCGCGGTGGATCAAGCCCTGGCGGAAGCAGTAGGCCAGCGCCATTGCGCACTTGAAGCCGATTTCCACCACCTGCGCCACCGGCAGCAGGCTGTCGGCGCGGCAGTAGCGGCGCAGCGTGCCGCCGCCCACGTACTCCATCACCAGGTACGGCATCTGCTCGTCGGCTACCGCGTCCAGGATCTGCACCACGTTCGGGTGGTTCAGCTGGCCCACCAGCGCCGCCTCGGCCGCGAAGAAGCGCTGCTGGAAGTGCTGCTCGCGTGAATCCGGCATCAGCGCAGCGCGCACGCGCTTGACCGCGACTTCGTGGTTGCGGAACGGGTCGTGCGCCAGGAAGACTTCGCTGGTCGAGCCCTCACCCAGCCGCGCAAGAATGCGGTACTTGCCGATGTGGCTCGGCAGGTCGGGCGGCTTCGGGGGCGCGGTCATCGGTGGTGGCTCGGGCAAAGTGGGACAGGCACGGCCTGGGATGCTCGGTCAAGGCGGCAGTGGCCGGCGCCCGGAACAGGCCGCCTTTGCCTGCCCTGATCCGCGGCCACTGCCGAGCCCAAAAGTAGAATCGGCCGATGGTCCACATCAAGCAAGAACTGCTGGGCGCTTTGCAGGCAGCGCTGCAGCAGGTTGCCGGCGACGCCGCACCGGCCGCCGCTTTCGAATCGCCGCGCCAGGCGGCGCATGGCGATCTGGCGGTCACCGCCGCGATGGCGCTGGCGCGTTCGCGCAAGCAAAACCCGCGCGCGCTGGCCGAACAACTGGTGCACGCGCTGCAGGCGCAGCCCGCGGTACAGCGCTGGGTCGACGCGCTCGAGATCGCGGGCCCCGGCTTCATCAACCTGCGCCTGAAAGCGGCGGCGCGGCAGGCTGTGGTGGGGGAGATCCTGGACGCCGGCGCGACTTTCGGGCAGCAGCCGCCGAGCGGACGCCGGGTGCTGGTGGAGTTCGTCTCGGCCAACCCGACCGGCCCGCTGCACGTCGGCCACGGCCGTAACGCTGCGCTGGGCGATTGCATCTGCAGCCTGCTGCAGACCCAGGGTGACTATGTGCAGCGCGAGTTCTATTACAACGACGCCGGGGTGCAGATTGCGACCCTGGCGGCTTCGACCCAGGCGCGACTGAAGGGTTTTATTCCCGGCGACGAAAGCTGGCCCGTGGCCGCCTACAACGGCGACTACATCGCCGACATCGCCGCCGACTTCAAAGCCGGCAAGACGGTCAGCGCCGACGACCGCAGCTACACCGCTTCAGGTGACCCCGACGACCTCGACGGCATCCGCCAGTTCGCAGTGGCGTACTTGCGCCATGAGCAAGACCTGGACCTGCGCGCTTTCGGCGTGCGCTTCGACCATTACTTCCTGGAGTCGGGCCTGTACAGCAGCGGTCGGGTCGACGACACCGTGCAGCGCTTGGTGGCCTCCGGCAAGACTTACGAGGAAGGCGGCGCGTTGTGGCTGCGCACCACCGATTACGGGGACGACAAGGACCGGGTGATGCGCAAGTCGGCGCCGGGTGCAGCGGCTCAATTCACCTACTTTGTGCCCGACGTGGCTTACCACGTCGACAAGTTCGAGCGCGGCTTCACGCTGTGCATCAACGTACAGGGCAGCGACCACCACGGCACCATCGCCCGGGTGCGTGCCGGGCTGCAGGCGCTCGGCACAGGCATCCCGGCCGGGTTCCCGGACTACGCGCTCTACAAGATGATCACGGTCATGAAGGGTGGCGAGGAGGTCAAGATCTCCAAACGCGCCGGCAGTTACGTCACCTTGCGCGACCTGATCGACTGGACCAGCCGTGACGCGGTGCGTTTTTTCCTGGTCAGTCGCAAGGCCGACACCGAATTCACCTTCGACGTCGACCTGGCGCTGAAGGCCAACGACGAAAACCCGGTGTTCTATGTGCAGTACGCCCATGCGCGCATCTGCTCCGTGCTGGCGCAAGGCCAGGCCAAAGTCGCCACGAAGCCCGACACCGCGCTGCTGACGGCCCCGGCCGAAACCGCATTGCTGCGCAAGCTGGCCGACTACCCCGAGATGCTGACTCGCGCCGCGGCCGACCTGGCGCCGCACGATGTGGCGTTCTACCTGCGCGAACTGGCCGCGGCTTTCCACAGTTACTACGCCGCTGAACGCTTCCTGGTCGACGACCCGGCGTTGGCCGGTGCCAGGCTGGCGTTGCTGGCCGCCACCGCGCAGGTGCTGCGCAACGGCTTGGCAGTGCTTGGCGTTTCGGCGCCCGAATCGATGTTGCGCGAGCCCGCCCCGGTGGCCGCGCCGGAGGTGGTTTCTTGAAGGCGCAGCGCGGTGGTTTCGTGATCGGCATGGTGGTCGGCTTGCTGATCGGGCTGGCGTTGGCGCTGGGCGTGGCGCTCTACATCACCAAGGCGCCGATGCCTTTCATCAACAAGGTGCCGCAACGTACGGCCGAGCAAGACAGCGCCGAGATCGAGCGCAACCGCAGTTGGGATCCGAATGCGCCGCTCAGCGCCAGTGCGGTGCAACGTGGTACGCCGGGCAAAGCGGCGTCGGGGGCGGTGGCCACCACAGCGGCCACCCCGCCGGCCGCTTCGGATGCCAGCCCCGCCTTCGGCCCGCCAGCCGTGCCACCGCTGCTGCCGCCCCCCGCGTCGCAGCGCCCGAC